>SFOF01000109.1 GCA_004552515.1 Clostridiales bacterium | reverse complement strand
GACATCACCAATCTGTACCGCAGCTGGTATCACAAGGACGCAAGCGGCCGGGCGCACAATTTCGGCGTGGCGCTGCGCCGCCCCACGCTGAAGAGCAACACCGTGTGGAACTACACGCAGTTCTATACGCGCGACCGCAACGCCTCCTCCGCGCCCAGGCTGACCGTGACCTATGTCAGCCATGCCGGTCTGGAGAAGCGTTGGGATTATGAGAGCCTGTCGGCCGGGCGCGCGGGCACGATTCACGCGGGCGTGTTTAACGGCAATGGCGTGGCGGTGCATCCCGATCTGGCCATGACGGGCCTGCGCCAGCCCATCGCCGTGAGCCACTATTACAACAGCTGCGCCTGCAACGACGATTCCTGCCATGCGGGCAGCGGCTGGCGCACCGGTCTGCACCAGTCCCTGCACAGCGAAACGATCGGCGACAGGACCTGTTACGTCTGGATGGACGGCGACGGCACGGCCCACTATTTCCCCATCAGCGGCAGCGCGCCCTACGCGGACGAGGACGGACTGAACCTCAAGCTGAACTATACGGCGACGAGCGCGACGATCACCGACCTCATGGACAACGTCATGACGTTTGAAAAGCAGTCCGGCTGGAAGCGCTACTGGCTGACGAAAACCGGCGACTGCCTGAACAATACGATTGCGCTGAGCTATCTCGGCGAGGGAAAAATCAACCGCGCGACCGACCCGACCGGCCGCTACGTTCAGTTCAGCTATGGCGCGGACGGGCGGCTGAGTCGATTGCAGGCCTTCACGTCGGCGGGCGCGGACGCGGGCTATCCGCACTGTACCTACGCGTATGACAGCGCGGGCAATCTGACCGGCATAGGCTATTCCGACATATCGGGGCGAACGAGCTACAGCTACGACCACCATCTGCTGACCAGGATGGCCAATTACGACGGCCGGAGCGTGGCGGTCAGCTATGAACCGGCCTCCGGCTACGACGGCACGCTGTTTACGGGCAACGGCGTTTATCCGGCGCTGCGAATCACGGGCCTTGAGGAAAAGGCGGGGACGCAGGGCGGCGTGAAGCTGGTTTTCGACTACCGCCATATGTCCACGCAGGTGACCAGCGTTGCGGGCACGGGCAAGGACAGGACGCTGATCTATCAGTTCAGCGATCACGGCAACGTCGTATCCGTGCGCGACGAGCTGGGCTACGCGGCCTACGCCGCCTATGGCGCGGCGCTGCCCAACCATGCCGAGCGCACCTCGAAGCTGCAAAGAACGGTGGTCAATCTGCTGAAGAACCACAGCTTTGAAGAGAGCGCGGGCTGGACGACCAGCCTGGAAAGCGGCGCGACCGGCACTCATTCGTATGCGACCGATCAGAAAAAGCTCGGCTCGAAATCGGCGAAAATGGAGCGCACGAACACCTCCGGCGCGATGCGGATCGCGCAGACCGTGAGCGTGACGAAGGGCCGGACGTATACGCTTTCCTGCTATGTGCGGACGAGCGCGGCGGGCGTCAAATGTCAGGCGTGCGCGGTGTGCGGCGGCACGGTGAACGGCCTCGCGCTGGAATCCGCCGGCGCGTGGAACCGCCTGAGCGTGACGTTTACGGCGGGGGCCGCGAGCGCGACCGTCTCCTTTGCGGCGCTGGGCGCGGCGGGCAGCGCGTGGTTCGACTGCGCGCAGCTTGAAGAGGGCGATCTGCCCAACCGCTACAATATGCTGGAGAACGGCTGCTTCAACCGCGATCTTGAAGGCTGGACGGCCAAGAGCGAAAATGATACGCTCGACGCGGTGATCGCCTGCACGGACGCGCTGCACCCGGCCTATCTGGAGGGCAAGGCGCTGAAGCTCACCGGCTATCCGAACAAGAACAAGGGCTATACGCAGGAGATCAGGGCCTCGGGCGCGCAGGGCGACGTGTTCGTCCTAGGCGGCTGGGCGAAGGGGCGCTCGCGGCCGGTGCAGGGGGAAAAGAAGCGATTCTGTATGCGGCTGGAGTTCTATGTGTCCTCGGCGTGGACGGACGGCGGCTGCGTGGACTGGAACGAGGAATGGACGGACTGGCAGTATGCCACGGGCATGGTGAAGGCGCCGGGCGCGTATACGAAGCTCCGCTACAGCGTTGACTATGAGAAGAACGTGAACGAGGCAATGTTCGACGGACTGGCACTGTACCGCGAGGCGTATGGCGAGGAATACAACTACAACGCGAACGGCACGCTGCGCAACGTGCGCACGAAGGCGGGCAATCAGGACATTCGCCTGTACGACGCAAACAACAACTTTGCGCAGTACGCCGCCCCAGGCGCGGGAACGGAGCACTCGCGTCGGATGCACTACGGATTCGACGACGACGCGCGCAAGAAGCACCTGATGAGGTATCAGAACTCGGCGATGCTGGTGCAGGACGTGTACGCGTACGATACGTACGGCAACCGGACGGCGCACAAGCGTCAGGACACGAACAACAAGACGGCGATCCGGAGCACAAGCGCGTATACGGCGGACGGCGACCGGCTGGCGAGCCAGACGGATCCGCGGGGGAACAAGGTGAGCTACGCGTACAACGCGAACGGGAGCGTGTCGAAAACGACGCTTCCGAACGGGCAGAGCGTGAGCTACGGCTACGACGCGTCGGGACGCGTGACGAGCGCGCAGGCGACGACGAGCGCGGGGACGCACAAGAGCGTGTACGCGTACGCGAACGACCGGCTGACGCAGGTGAGCCACAACACGACGGGCGCGGCGGCGGACGTGAGCTACAGCTTCGGGTACGACGCGTTCGGGAAGCCGACGACGGTCAAGGTCGGCAGCCAGCTGCTGAGCGAGAACGTGTACGAGACGAACCGGCACCAGCAGCTGAAGAAGGTGAACTACGGCAACGGCCAGAGCGTGGAGAACCGATACGACGAGCACGGGCGGCTGACGGGCAGGAAATTCGGGACGGACACGGCGTGGCGCTGGGAGTACGGCTATGCGGCGAACGGCGAGATCGCGCAGCTGAAGGACAATATCCTGAAGCGCATAATCCGCACGGAATACGACACGGCGAACCGGCCCGAGATGACGCTGGTGCAGGATTCCGGGACGGGCAGTCTGATCTACCGCGCAGCGGTGAGCTACGACAGCCGCGAACACATCAGCAGCCAGCGTGAGCGCGTGTCGGGGGCGAACTACACGACGAGCTACAGCTACGACTGGGACGACCGCGCGACGGACATCCAGTACGGCGACGCGACGCACCGCGTGCGCTACGGCTACGACGGGCAGGGGCGTCTGCTGACACGGCGCGTGACGAACGGCAGCGCGGATCAGACGGCGACATACAGCTATCTGGGAAGCAGCGTGGCGATCCCGGGGCTGAGCACAGTGTCCTCGACGAACCTCGTGAGCGGAATCAGTCAGCCGTTGGTGAGCTTTGCATACGGCTATGCCGGCAATACGGACAACATCGTGAGCGAAACGCGAACGGGCGGCAGCTATGCGGGCAGGACGACGTATGAATACGACAGCCTGGGTCAGCTGACGCGCGTGAATGACCCTGTGGAGGGCACGACGCGGGTGTACCGCTATGATCTGGGCGGAAACATGGTGAGCCATGCCAAGTACGCGTATACGACGGGCGCGCTGGGGACGGCGCAGGGCGAAACGGCGTACAGCTATGGCGCGGCGGGCTGGAAGGACCGCCTGACGGCGTTGGGGAACAAGGCGCTGGAGTACGACGCGATCGGAAACCTGACGAGCTACAACGGCTGGACGTATGAATGGGAGGCCGGCCGTCAGCTGAAGCGGCAGGTGAAGAGCAGCGGAACGGACGTGAAGTACGAGTATGATCAGAACGGGATGCGCGTGCGCAAGACGGTGAACGGGACGGCGACGAACTACACGTACAATGGCTCGCGGCTGGTTCATCTGACGACGGGGAGCAATAAGCTGCACTTCTACTACGACGCGCAGGGCAAACCGGCGCTGGTGAATTACAACGGGACGCAGTACAGCTATCTGTATAATCTTCAGGGCGATGTGATTGGGCTTGTTGGCAGCGCGGCGCTGGCACTGGCGGCGAGCCTGACGGCGCTGCATGGCGTTCTCCGTGGCGCTGATGTTCATATTCTATTCGTTCAGCATTTTTCTAAGCCTTGAGCCGATCAGCGACAGCGCGCACACGCTCAGCGTGATCAACGACGCGATGGACCGGCTGGACGCACTGCGGGCAGGACAGCTGATCGACGCGGATGGCCGCGATATTCCGCTCGAGCATTACGACATCGCCTTCGAGCACGTCTCCTTCGGCTATGATTCGAGGCAGGTGCTGAAGGACGTGTCCTTTACCATCCCCGAGGGCAGCTCGGCCGCCATCGTCGGGCCGTCGGGCAGCGGCAAGACCACCCTTTGCAGCCTGCTGGCGCGCTTTTACGATCCGCAGGCGGGCCGCATCACCGTGGGCGGGCACGATCTGAGAGAAATGACCTGCAACAGTCTGCTCTCCAACATCTCCATGGTGTTCCAGAACGTGTATCTGTTTAACGACACCGTTCGCGCGAACATCTGCTTCGGCAGGCCGGAGGCGACCGAGGCGGAGATGATCGCCGCGGCGAAGAAGGCGCGCTGCCACGACTTCATCATGGCGCTGCCGGACGGCTACGACACAGTGGTCGGCGAGGGCGGCGGCACGCTCTCCGGCGGCGAACGGCAGCGCATATCGATCGCCCGCGCCCTGCTCAAGGACGCGCCTATCGTCATACTCGACGAGGCCACCGCCAGCATCGATCCGGAAAACGAGCATCTGATCCAGGCGGCGCTGTCCGAGCTGACGCGCGGCAGGACCATCGTCACCATCACGCACAGGCTGGCCACGATCCGAAACGCCGATCAGATCCTCGCGGTGGACGACGGCCGCATCGCCGAGCGCGGCACGCACGGCGAACTGATGAAGCGCTATGGCGTGTACCGGCGCTTCATCGAGATCCGCGAGAGGGCCGAGGGCCGGCGCATCGCGGGGGAATAGCGGCCCATGAAGAAGCGGAGGCGTTCCCGATGGAGCGTCTCCGCCTTGCGCTATTCTCTGCTGCCGGTGATGTAGTAATCGCAGTAGTCCCCGCCGGAAGCAATGGTTTGCTGGCGGTGGAGCACGCCGTGCTGAAGCGTGATCATCACGCTGTCCAGCTCGCAGAAGAGCGGCATCAGCTCCGCGACGCCCAGCTTTTTCGCGTAGACGCAGATGGGGCAGCGGGTGATGCGATAGTAGTACGCGCCCTCGTGCGGCTGGCCGACGAAATCCACCTTGAACGAGGTGGGATACTGCTTTTCGCGCTCTGGCGTGTACCATTTGACGTATTTCGTGATGCTCTTTTTGTTTTCCGCCTTGCCCTTTTCCGTGTTCAGGTCGGTGCGGCTGAAATACCACTTGATGGAGTAGAGCGCGCGGCGCATCATCTCCTGCACGGTTTCGGGCGGGAGCCGCTTTTCGCTGGCCACATACGGCGCGACGAAGGCGAGCGCGAACAGCGCGTTGTAGGCCATAGGGTTGCCTTTGCCGAGGTCGTCGGCCTCCTCCACCAGCCGGCGATAGACCGCTTCATCTCTCCGGAAAACAGCCGGAAATAGAAGCCGTTGTAGGTCATGGATGTTCATCCTCCCGTGTCGTATTCAGCAGCGCCGTCCAGCCGCCCATGTGATAGCGCATCAGCGCCCGCATGGCGCGCTTCGCCGCGTTCTTTTCACAGCCGCTGCGCACGATCTGCCGGTAGCCGTAAAGCTGCGCGCCGACGAGCAGACTCAGCAGCTCGCGATCGAACGGCACCGCGTCCAGCGCGCTGAAGAACGCCGCGCTCTCGGCCCCCTTCCGCGCGACGATCTGATCGAAGCAGCCCGCAAGACGGCTGCCCTCGCTTCGGCAGAGCAGCAGCACCGCGTCGTCATAATGATCGAAGATCAGGCTCAGTATGGCGTCGGATTTCATTTGCATGGATTTTTCGATAAAGGCCAGCCGTTCGCCGGGCGGGTATTGCCAGTATTCCGCTTTCGTGGCCTGAAAAACGCCCTCAATCTCGCTGAGAAGCGGCTCGAGCAGGCCGCAAAACAGCGCGTCCTTCGTCTTATAGCGGATCTGGATCGCCCCGACGGTCGCGCCGGCACGTTCGGCGATTTGCCGCAGCGACGCGCCCCGATAGCCCTTTTCCAGAAACTCGGCGCGCGCGGCTTCGGCGATTTTCCCGTCCAGCGCGGGATTTCGACGGGCCATGGATTCGCCTCCCATAGTATAAATACGCCGTCATTAAATACAGTGTAATTATATGCTGTCTGCGCGCTCCTCTCAACAAAAAAACAGCGGCGGGGGATGCTTTGCGGGGCGCGGACGTGCTATAATAAACGGGATAAACATATTGTGCTTGACGGGGGAGCGATGATTTATGAGATACGATCGGACGATTACGCTGAAAAACGGCGCGGTGTGCCGCCTGAGGAACGCCGAAGCGCGCGACGGACAGGCCGTGCTGGGCATTTTCAATCTGACGCACGGGGAGACGGACTATCTGCTTTCCTATCCGGACGAGTGTACCTTCGACGCGGCACAGGAGAGCCGCTTCCTGGCGGGCAAGGCCGAGAGCGGGAACGAAATCGAGATCGTCGCCGAGGTGAACGGCGAAATTGCGGGTACGGCGGGGATCGACGCGATCGGCTCGCAATACAAGCTGCGGCACCGCGCCGAGTTCGGGATCGGCATTGCGCGGAAATTCTGGGGGCAGGGGATCGGCCGCGCGCTGACCGAGGCCTGCATAGAGTGCGCGCGATCGGCGGGCTATACGCAGCTCGAGCTGAGCGTCGTCGCGGAGAACGAACGGGCCGTCGCGCTGTATGAGCGGCTTGGTTTCGTCGAATATGGCCGCAATCCGCGGGGGTTCAGGACGCGCGGGGCGGGCTATCAGGCGCTTGTCCAGATGCGGCTCGAGCTGTGAGCGCGCGGGCGTTCATGCCGCCCGAACGATAGGAAAAGGCTTTTCTTTCGCGAATGTTCGAAAGAACTGCGCGGGAGGGCGCGCTCAGGTTCGCGCAAGAGCAGGGCATAAGAGGCGGACATGAAACGGCTTTCAGCGGGACGGCTCTTTCCGGGACAATTCACGCAAGGCTCCCGAGACGGGCGTTGCAGACGGCCAGGGCACAAAAATACAGGCATCGGCTCAGATCAAAGGCCGAC
>SFOF01000108.1 GCA_004552515.1 Clostridiales bacterium | reverse complement strand
ATCGGAAGATGCTTTCATATTTATATTCCGTCATTCAGCCACGGCCACGCCGATGCGCATATCCGCGCAGCCGAAGTACAATAGCTTTTTGCCCTTGAAGTCCACAAAGCCCTGCGAAAACACCGTATAATTGGCGATGCCGAACAGCTCGTAAATCTCATACGGCTCGAGAATCGGCCGGTCGCAGCGGGCAATCAGGCGCGTGGGATCGTTTTTGTCGAACAGCGCCCAGCCGGTCGAATAGAGATTGTACTGATGCGGCGCTTCATACATCGGCAGCACGCGCTCGGCATAGGCGCGCGCGTCGGCATGGCTGGCCGCGCCGTTGTAAAAGAGCAGTATGCCGTCCTCGGTCACGATCGGCGCGGCGGCTGCCTCGCACAAAAGGCCGTCAAAGCAGCCGGGACGCGACGCAAACGCCGGCTGATCATGAACGTGCCACGTCCGCAGATCCTCGCTCCACGCCAGATGCTCGGCGGGATCGTTGCCCCAGTACGCCCAGTATTTGCCGCCGATCTTCCGATTGACGATGGCGATCGCGCGGCCGGGCAGCACCTCGCCCAGCACGTCCCAGTGCTCGAGATCGTCCGAAATCGCCATCATGCCCGGCGTATGGCCCACGTCCTTCACGCCGGTGAACGTCAGTATATACTTTCCGTCGATTTCGACCAGCCGCGGATCCTCAAAGCCGCCCTGATAGGGGCTGTTCTCGTCGGGATCGAACGCAGGCCTGTCGGCGAGCTTAAAGTGAAAGCCGTCGTCGCTCTCGGCCCACACCAGCGAGGACACGCTCCAGTTGCCCTTCGGGCGCGGGCGCGCCATGTTGATCGCGCGGCAGAGCAGCTTTACCTTGCCGTCGTGAACGATCGCCGCGGGATTGAATATCGCGTCCGCCGCGCAGCCGTCGCCCTGCGGCCGCAGAACCGGATTTCCGGAATATTTTTTGAAGCGATTGACCCAGGAAAGGCGCTCGGGCAGCTGATTCGTCATAACATCGTCACCTCGTCGCATTTCTGATTGCACCATCCATTTTATCGCAAAAGAGCGCGCACCGCAATCTGATTTTTTCATCGCTTTTGCACTGCCCTTTTGCCTTGAAGCCGTTCACAGCCGCGCGCCTTCGCCGCGCGAATCATAAAATACTTTCGATCAAAAAAATCAGGCGTTTCCGCGCCGCAAGAAAAAGCGCGCCCCGAGGGCTGTTCCCCCGGAGCGCGCATTCCATGTCAGTGCTGCAAAAAGTCGGCGATGATGTCCAGAATCTTGTCGTGGCATCCGCCGCAGCCGGTCGAGCAGTTGGTTTCCTTCTGAACCTCGTCAAAGATCTTCAGCACGTCGTTGAGATCGTTGTGCTCGTGAATCGCGTCCTCGATGCGCCCATAGGTCACTTTGCGGCATTTGCAGATCAGTGTGCTGCTTTCCATGGTATTCTCCTCCTTCAGTTGATCGATCAGTCGACTTTTTCAAAATCCTCCGCGCCGTGCTTGCACAGCGGGCAAATGAAATCGGCGGGCAGCTCGTCGCCCTCATAGACATAGCCGCAGATCTTGCAGACCCATTTTGTCTTCTTTTCGCCGCTTTTGGGCTCGGCCTTGATCTGGGGCGCGGGCTTCACATGGTCAAAGTAGTCGGCATAGGTCATGGACGGCAGATCGTCCAGCGCCTCGGCCTCGGTCACATCGGCGATGAACAGCGTATGCGTGCCGCAGTCTATGGTCTTGACCACCTTGCCCGAGATCACCGCATTGGCCACGCCGGTCAGATAGACCAGACCGTTCTGCGTGCGGGGCATATCGGCATTCTCGAATTTGTTCACGTCGCGGCCGCTCTGGAAGCCATAGTGCTTGAACAGCTCGAACGGCGCGCGGGCGTTGAGCACGCAAGCATTGAACACGCCGGTGCGCAGGATCATGTCGTGCGTCAGATTTGCCTTGTTGACGCACACGCTCACCCGGCGCGGCGATTCGGTCAGCTGCACCACGGTGTTGACGATGCAGCCGTTGTCCTTCTCGCCCTCGCGCGCGGTCAGCACGAACAGGCCGTAGCTGAGCTTATGCAGCGCGTCGGAATCGCTCTTCTTCGCGTCCTCCGCCTTCTCATCCCGCTTCATCGTGGCCAGTATGGCGTCCGCCAGCGCGTCCAGCTCGGCGGCCTGGCTGTCCTTGAGCGCAGATTTGACGGTCACGCTCTTGTCGAGAATCGTGCAGTTCTTGAGCCTGCCGAGAATTTCGCGCATGGCCTTGCCGGCGGCGGGCGCCCATGTGCCGTTTTCGATCAGCGCGATGGTGCGGTTCTGCAGATTGTGCGCCGCGACGTCCAGCAGCGCCGTCTCCATGTTGCAGAACAGGCCGGCATTGTAGGTGGACGAGGCGAACACCAGATGGCTGGCGCGGAACGCCTCGGACACGATCACCGAGGGGTGCGTCTGGGACACGTCGTACATCTTGATGTTCTTCACGCCCGCGTCGCCCAGGCGAGCCGCCAGCGCGTTCGCGGCGTTTTCGGTGTTGCCGTAGATGGAGCCGTAGGCAATCACCACACCCTCGTCCTCGGGTGTGTAGGTGCTCCAGCGCTGATATTTTTCGATGAACCAGCCGATATTCTCGCGCCAGACGGGGCCGTGCAGCGGGCAGATCGTCTCGATCTCCAGCCCCGCGGCCTTCTCGAGCAGCTTCTGCACCTGCGGGCCGTATTTGCCCACGATGTTGGTGTAGTAGCGGCGCGCGTCGTCCAGCCACTCGGTTTCAAAGTTCACCTCGTCGGCGAAGAGATTGCCGTTCAGCGCGCCAAACGTGCCGAACGCGTCGGCGGAGAAGAGCGTGTGGCTGATCGTATCGTAGGTCACCATGGCCTCGGGCCAGTGCACCATGGGCGCCATGACGAAGGCCAGCGTGTGGCGGCCGGTATTGAGCGTGTCCATCTCCTTCACCAGCACGGCGCGGCTGTCCACGTCGAAGTTGAAGAACTGATGGATCATCTTGAGCGTCTGGGCGTTGCAGACGATCTTCACCTCGGGATGGCGGCGCACGACCTCGCCCATCGTGGCGCAGTGGTCGGGCTCCATGTGATTGACGATGAGGTAATCGAGCGGGCGGCCGTCCAGCACGTGCTCGAGGTTCTCGAAGAACTGATCGGATATGCTCTTATCGACGGTATCCAGCAGCACGGTCTTTTCGTCCAGCAGCACATAGGCGTTGTAGGACACGCCGCGCGGAATGGGGAACACGTTTTCAAACAGCGCCAGACGGCGGTCGCTGCCGCCCACCCAGTAAAGATCATTCTGAACCTTCTTCACGCAATACATTCTTTCATCGTCCTCCCGTTACGCTCTATCTTTTTCGGCAATCAGTTCCGCAACAAAGTGTCTGATAAATTCCTCGCAGCGGCGGCATCCAGTCGCGCAGCGCGTGGCGCTCTGCACCTCTTCAAACGTCCGCGCGCCCCTGTCCACGGCCATGATGATCATGCGGTATGTCACGCCCTTGCAGGCGCACGCCATTTTGTCCAGCTTCATGCCCTCTCCTCCGCTGCGCTCAATATTTTTTATATAAACGCGCGGGCAGTCTTTCAATCGTCCGGACACGCTTTTTTATTGTTAAGTCTTATTTGCCTCACGTTCCCTCCTCCCGGCAGCATCGAACAGGTCTGTCTGCCGCCGCGCCCGCTCCCGCCGTCAATGGCTCAGAGCGCATCGCTTCGGCGCGTCCGTGCCGAAGCGCCGCTCACGCGCGCCGCACTGAGCGCTGAGGACGCAATTTCTCAATCAGCCGCCCGCCGTTTCGACGCGTCGCCTTCATTCTCCTGCCGGCATTTCTACCTCGACCGCCCAGTCCAGCACGACGCGTCCCCGCTCGTCCGGCGTGGTAAAGCGCGGGCAGTTATAGCGCTCGAGCCGCCAGCCCTCCTTCACGCGCAGCCCCAGCGCCGCGATGCGCTCAAGGCACGCTTCCCGCGTTTGACGCGAATAAAGCGCCGCGCTCCCTTCCGCATCGCGGATGAAGCACACGGCATAGTCCGCCGGCGGCAGATCGACAAACTCAAAACCCTCAGGAACCGCCGTGCCCGCCGGAAAGAGCATACCGATCCAATGAACGCCCGCTTCCCGCCGCGCGCCGATATAAGCATCGCCGTTAAAGGGCAGCGCCGGTATCTTTTCCAGCGTCTCAAACCAGCCGTTTTCCCACCATTCGCCCCAGTTGGCCGCGCCCTCATAGCGCCGCCCGATCAGCCGCGCCGCCGGACAGGCCTCCCGCGCGATTTCGAGGATCTCAGCCGCCATACGCTCATCCTCCGCCATATATATTTTCACGTTCATCATAACATAAGCCCGCCGCAATGTCAACAAAAGAAATCGCCGCCCGAAGCGGACGTTCTCCATCCGATTCGGGCGGCGATACAGCGCATTCAAATGTCCAGCAGGACGATATGTCCCTCTTTCAGCGTCGCCCTGAGGTCGATCAGGCGCTGATTGCTCGAGCCGCGAAACTTGAGCGCGACGCTCTTTTTCTCCTCCTCAAAGCGGCCGTCCACCAGCACGTCTATGAGCGAGAGCAGCTCGCCCGTCGCCTCGCAATGAGCGCGGCCGTCCTGCGCGAGCAGATCCTTCTCCAGCGTAAAGCCGGTGTAGCACCACACGTCCTTACCGGGAAACGCCGTGCGCACGCGCCGGACGAACGGCAAAAGCGCGCGCTGATTGTCCGGCTCGAACGGTTCGCCGCCCAGGAGCGACAGGCCGTTTATATAGCTCGGGGAGAGCGCTTTTATCAGTTCCTCCTCCGTCTCCGCCGTAAAGGGCTTCCCGTAATGGAAATCCCACGTTTCGGGCTGAAAGCAGTGCCTGCAATGATTGGTGCAGCCGGAGACGAACAGGCTCACTCGCACGCCCAGTCCGTCGGCGATGTCGGTCTTTTTGATGTTTCCGTAGTACATAAAGCCGCCTTCTCTGAGCGTATTCCTTACAGATGCAGCACGCGCTCCTTGATCTCCTGCGTGCGGCCCTGATTCCAGAACTGCGTGCCGATATAGCCGCAGGTGCGCCGGGCGACGTTCATCTTGTCCTGATCGCGATTGTGGCAGTTGGGGCACTCCCACACCAGCTTGCCATCCTCGTCCTCGACGATCTGGATCTCGCCGTCGTAGCCGCACACCTGGCAATAATCGCTCTTGGTGTTCAGCTCGGCATAGATGATGTTGTCATAGATGAACTTCATCACCTGAAGAACCGCCGGAATGTTGTTCTGCATATCGGGCACTTCAACATAGCTGATCGCGCCGCCGGGCGAGAGATGCTGGAACTGCGCCTCAAAGCCCAGCTTCGAAAATGCGTCGATCGGCTCGGTCACGTGGACGTGATAGCTGTTGGTGATGTACGATTTGTCGGTCACGCCCGGAATGATGCCGAAGCGCTTCTGCAGGCACTTGGCGAACTTGTAGGTCGTGCTCTCCAGCGGCGTTCCGTACAGGCTGAAGTCGATGTTGTGCTCCGCCTTCCAGCCGCGGCAGGCCGCGTTCATGCGATCCATGACTTTGAGTGCGAACGGCGTGGCCTCGGGGTCGGTGTGGCTCTTTCCGGTCATGTATTTGACGCACTCGTAAAGGCCGGCATAGCCCAGCGATATGGTCGAATAGCCGCCGTAGAGCAGCTTGTCGATCGGCTCGCCCTTCTTGAGCCGCGCCAGCGCGCCGTGCTGCCAGAGGATGGGCGCAGCGTCGGACAGCGTGCCCTTGAGCCGGTTGTGGCGGCACATGAGCGCCCTGTGGCACAGTTCGAGCCGCTCGTCGAAGATCTCCCAGAACTTGTCGAAATCCCCGCCGGAGGACAGCGCCACGTCCACCAGATTGATGGTCACAACGCCCTGATTGAAGCGGCCGTAGTATTTCGGCTTGCCGTTTTCGTCCACATAGGGGGTCAGGAAGCTGCGGCAGCCCATGCAGGTGTAGCAGTGTCCCTCGCCGTTTTTGTCCACCTTCAGCTCGAGCATCTTCTTTTCGGAGATGTAATCGGGCACCATGCGGCGCGCCGTGCAGCGGGCGGCCAGCTCGGTGAGGTAGTAGTATTCGTCGCCCTCGTGGATGTTGTCCTCCTCCAGCACATAGATGAGCTTGGGGAAGGCCGGCGTAATCCATACGCCCTTCTCGTTTTTAACGCCCTGATAGCGCTGCTCGAGCGCCTCCTCGATGATGACGGCCAGATCCTTCTTCTCCTGCGCGTTCCTGGCCTCATTGAGGTACATGAACACCGTCACGAACGGCGCCTGGCCGTTTGTGGTCATCAGCGTAACCACCTGATACTGTATGGTCTGAACGCCCTTGCGGATCTCCTCGCGCAGCCGCTTTTCGACGATCTGCGAAACGGCCGCCTCGTTCGGCTCCACGCCCAGCGCCCTCACCTCGGCCTCAACGTCGCGGCGAATCTTCTCGCGCGAAACCTGCACGAACGGCGCCAGATGCGTCAGCGATATGCTCTGCCCGCCGTACTGATTGCTGGCCACCTGCGCGATGATCTGCGTGGCGATGTTGCAGGCGGTCGAGAAGGAATGGGGCTTCTCGATCATTGTGCCGCTGATGACGGTGCCGTTTTGCAGCATATCCTCGAGGTTCACCAGATCGCAGTTGTGCATATGCTGCGCGTAATAGTCGGTGTCGTGGAAGTGTATGATGCCCTGCTCGTGCGCCTCAACCACGTCCTGGGGCAGCAGCAGGCGCTTTGTGATGTCTTTGCTGACCTCGCCGGCCATGTAGTCGCGCTGAACGCTGTTGACCGTCGGGTTCTTGTTGGCGTTCTCCTGCTTGACTTCCTCGTTGTTGCATTCGATCAGGCTGAGGATCTTGTTGTCGGTGGTGTTGGCCTGCCGCACCAGCGTACGGGTATAGCGGTAGCGGATATACTTCTTGGCCACCTCGAACGCGCCCTTTTCCATGATCGCCGTCTCGACCAGCTCCTGAATCTCCTCAACCGCCACGGCGCGATTCATCTCACGGCATTTCCGCTCGACATCCAGCACGATTGCGGCGATCTGCTCGGGATCCAGCCGGTCGCTCTCGCGCTCGACATTGCCGTTCGCGCCCAGAACCGCATTGCGAATCTTCATCGGGTCGAAATTTTCCTCAGCGCCGTTGCGCTTGATGATCTTCATGCTGCACTCCCTCCACTTTTTGTTATGCGCGATTGGACGCTGTGATGATTCAAATAATGCGTATTCAGCAGA
>SFOF01000107.1 GCA_004552515.1 Clostridiales bacterium | reverse complement strand
GGTGCCCCTTGAGCGGCTGCCGTCGATCCAGAAAAAATTGATCACGAAGTGCCGCCTGCTGGGCAAGCGCGTCATCACCGCCACCGAGATGCTCGAATCGATGATCCACAACCCGCGCCCCACCCGCGCCGAGGCGAGCGACGTGGCCAACGCGGTCTACGACGGCTCGAGTGCCATCATGCTCTCCGGCGAGACAGCCGCCGGCAAATATCCCGTGCAGACGCTCAAAACCATGTCCCGCATCGCCGAGCAGGCCGAGAGCGACATCGATTACGCCGCGCGCTTCCGCACGACCGATTTCCGCATCCAGAGCACCGTGGACGCGATTTCCCACGCCGCGTGCGGCATGGCGATCGACTTAAGCGCCCGCGCCATCGCCGTGTGCTCGCTCTCCGGGCTGACGGTGCGCATGGTTTCGCGCTTCCGCCCCTCCGTGCCGGTGTTCGGCATCACCACCGATGAAAAGACCTGGCGGCAGTTGGCGCTCTCCTGGGGCGTGCAGCCCATGATGTGCGATCGCTTTGAGTCGATCGACGTGCTGTTCTACACCGCCAAGCAGATGGCGCGCCGCAGCCTCTCTCCCAAGCCGGGCGAGACGATGATCGTCACCGGCGGCATGACGCGCGGCGTTTCCGGAAACACCAATCTCATAAAGGTCGAGACGTTCTGATTGATCCGTTCATACAAAAAGCGCCCGCCGCAGCTTATCGCGCTCCGGCGGGTGCTTTTATGCTCTTTTCGGCTGAAAATCAGCGTTTCGTCACCTTGACGGAATCGCCGTTCCATTCGATATCGACGATCTGGCCGCCGCGGGCGCGCAGGCCCCTGACAAAGCCCTTGCGCCAGCTCGAGGGACGGGCGGGCAGGATGCGCAGCGTGCCGTCGGGATCGGTTTGCAGCAGCATCTCGGCGATGCCGGCGCACGCGCCGTAGTTGCCGTCGATCTGGAAGGGCGGGTGCGCGTCGAAGAGATTGAGGTATGTGCCGCCGCCGTTCGAATAGTTCATCGCGCCGTTGCCGCTCTCCCTCTGGGGGTTGCGGCCCTCGACGGTGCGCAGCTGGGTGTCCAGCAGCTTGAGCGCATGGTCACCGTCGCGCAAGCGCGCCCACTGGCAGATGCGCCAGCCCATCGCCCAGCCGGTGCTCTCGTCGCCGCGGCGGATGAGCGAGGTCTTGCAGGCCTCGGCCAGCGCGGGCGTGCCGTCCAGCGTGATGGAGCGGCCGGGATGCAGGCCATAGAGATGCGAGATATGGCGGTGATGCAGCTCGTTTTCCTCAAAGTTTTCATTCCACTCGAGCAGCTCGCCCTCTTTGCCGACGCCGAAGGGGCGCAGCTGCGGGATGAGCGCGGCGATCTCGGCGGCGAAATCCGCGTCCTCGCCCAGCACGTCCGAGGCCTTTTTGCAGATATCGAACACATCCAGCACGATGGCCTGCGTCATGGCGGTGGTCTTGGCCACGGCGACGGCCTGGCCGTTCAGGCGGAAGTTGTTCTCGGGCGACGTGGACGGCGCGACGATCAGATCGCCGTTTTCGTCCTTCACCAGCAGCGCGCGATAGAACTCGGCGGCCTTTCTGATGATCGGATAGGCGACGTTCCTGAGATACGCCCTGTCCTGCATATATTCGTAGTGCTCCCAGATGTGGCGGACGAACCAGCCGGAGGCCATCGGCCAGCTGGCGAACACGGCGGTGCCGCGGCGATGCGCGCCCACGGGCGTGGTCATGCGCCACAGGTCGGTGTTGTGGTGGGAGACGAAGCCGGGCGCGCCGTAGTATTCGCGGGCGGTGCGCTCGCCGCTCTCGGCCAGCTCGCGCACGAGGCGGATCAGCGGCTCGTGGCACTCGGGCAGGTTGACCATCAGCGTCGGCCAGTAGTTCATTTCGGTGTTGATGTTGATGGTGTAGTTGCAATTCCACGGCGGCGTAACGCTGTCGTTCCAGATGCCCTGAAGCGTGGTCGGTTCGGTGCCCTCGCGCGAGGCGGCGATGGTCAGGTAGCGGCCAAAGTTGAAATAGAGCGCGTAGAGCGCCGGGTCGGTCTCGCCGTTTTCGTGGCGGTAGAGCCGCTCGTCGGTGGGCAGATATTTTTCCTCGCCGCCGCCCAGCTCCAGCTCCACGCGGTCGTAGAGCGCCTTATGATCGGCGATGTGCGCCTTTTTGAGCGCGTCGTAGCCCTTGGCGGCCGCCTCGTCCAGCTCGCGCTGGCAGGGCGCGATGTAGGCCCTGCCCTCGAGCACGGGGTGCTTGTTCCAGCCGTTGAAGCTGGTGCGGGCGTTAAAGTAGAGCGTGCAGGCATCGGCGTTTTTGACGGAGATCGCGCCGCCGCGCCGCATGGTCTGGCCGCCCTCGCTGCGCACGAGCAGGCCGGCGTAGTAGCCCATGCCGCGCGTCTCGTCGGTATCGCCGTAGACCATCACGCCGCGCGGATCCTGCGGCGTGCCGTAATGCCACTCATAGACCGGCGCGTTGCCGGAGAAGCTGAGATCATCGCCGCCCAGGGAGACGGACGCATCCAGCGCGGGATTGAGCGCCACATCGAAGCTGAGGGACGCGGCGCGGTCGGCGGTCAGGCGCATCACCAGCACCTGATCAACCGCGCTGACGAACGTCTCGCGCACAAAGCGCACGCCGTCGCACTCGTATTCCACGGTATGAACGCCGGTGGAAATGTCCAGCGCGCGGCGATGGCGCTCGATGGGCGCGGCGTGATGCATGGCGATCGTTATGTCGCCCAGCGCCAGATAGACCTGGCTCCACAGCCCGGTGCAGTGATCCTCAAGCTCGGCCTGCGCCTCGGCGTATTGGCCCTGAAGGGCCAGATCACGGGCGCGCCTGTAGGCCTCGGGCGCGCCGGGGTTGGCGTGGAACATGGGATAGCCGCTCCAGAGCGTGTCCTCGTTCAGGCAGAGCTTTTCGCTTTCAGCGCCGCCGAAAACCATGGCGCCCAGCCGGCCGTTGCCCAGGGGCAGCGCCTCGTTCCAGCTGACCGCGCCCTGTCTGTACCACAGGGTGTTCGTGCCGTTGTTCATCATAAATAGAAATCCTCCCGTCATGATGGTAGGGTTTGTAACCGCGTCCTCGCGGATTGAACCGTATTTTCCGGCCGCAGCCGCGTTTTCAGCATCATTATAGCATGGCGGCGGAGAAAGCACAAGGCGCAACTTCGGTCGGCTTTTTGTCCGATTTTCAGCGCGGAATATAAAAAATCCCGAAGGACATTTGAAATATCCTTCGGGATTCTTAAAGGCCGTTATTTCTTCTTCCGGCGGAAGACCAGGCAGATGATCACAATCACGATCACGGCGACCGGACCCCACACCGCCAGGCGCGGCGCGAGGGCGGCCAGGAATATCGCGGCGTTCTGTCCGAACGTCCTAAGCCACTCGACCGAGGCGTTGAAGGCCTCCTTCATGCGCTCGCCCAGAGAGGCGCTCGGCGCATCCTCGCCGCCGGTGACGTCCTCCTCGACCGTCAGCGAAACCGTCGAATAGTTCTGCTGGCTCGACCAGCCGCGCAGCGTGCTCTCATAGCTTTCGATTTCGGCCATCAGCTCGGTGGCGCGCTCGTGGATGGCGATGAGGTCGCTTACGCTCTCGGCCGTCTCGTTCATGGCGTTGAGCTGATCGAGCTGGCTGCGCAGCACGGCAAGGCGCGTGGAGACGTCGGTGTAATCGGCGGTGATGTCTTCGGCGCGCTCCTCGCGCAGCGTGACCGTTCCCATGTCGTCCAGCGCGGTCAGAAAATCGTCCAGCGAGGCGCTGGGCACGCGGATGCTCGCGTCCAGCACGCGGCTGTACTCTTCAGCCTGGCCGGTAATGGTGCGCTCCTCGAAATAGGCGTTGTATTCGCGCAGCAGATCCTCCAGCCACATCAGGTCGCTGTCAAAGGACTTGCTGACCACATGGCGCAGCGCCGAGCGCAGCACCACAATCTCGCCGCTCTGGGCGCTCTCGCCGCTCGCGCCGACCGCCTTGCCGGTGTCCAGCGCGCCGTCGCTTTCCAGCAGGAACGCGGCCTTGCCGCTTGCCGTGCGGGCCATGCCGGCGCCCTCGGACAGATAGTCGCCTTCGTAGCCGGCGGTCTCGTTATACTGATCGGCGCTGTTCATCAGGGCGGCCTTCAGCGTCAGACCGTTCGGGTTCAGCGCTCCCCCGACCGCAAAGAACAGCGCGACGGCCGCCGCTGCGACGCTCAGCGCGCGCCGCCAGACCAGCCATTTGGGCGTCTTTTTGGCCTGCGCGGCCTCCTCGCGGACGGCGCGCCGCCATCCGGCCTGACACTCGAGGGGCACGGTCAGCCCTTCGTTCAGCTCGGCGCACATCGTGGCCGTCGTCAGCGCCTGATTCAGCAGCTCGGCACAGTCGTCGCAGGAGAGCGTGTGCTCCTCCATGGCGCTTCTTTCTTCTTCAGACAGCTCGGAATCGATGTAGCGGTCGAGCATCGATCTGAACCGTTCGCAATTCATAGTCATATCTCATTTCCTCCTGCTATTCCCTTAGACCGAGCGCCGGCCGAAAAGTTCCGGCTGGCGGGACAAAACGGCGCGCAGTCTTTCGCGGCCGCGGCTGATGCGGGATTTGATCGTGCCCACGTTGGCGTCCAGGGCCTGGGCGATTTCTTCATAGCTGCATCCTTCAATGTCGCGCAGCACGATGGCCGAGCGCATATCCTCGGGCAGCTCTGCGATGGCCCGCTCGAGCAGGCGGCGCTGCTCGCTTTGCAGCGAATGCTGCTCGGGCGTGTCGGTTTCGTCGCTGGGGGAATAGCCGTTGTCCAGCATGGCGTCCAGCGAGGTGGCAGCGCGCGTTTTGCGGCGGCGCAGCTCGTCCAGACAGCTGTTCATGGTGATGCGGTAAACCCATGTTGAAAAGGAGGATTGACCCTTGAAGCCGGAGATCGAGCGGAAGATGCGGATCATGGCCTCCTGCATACAGTCCTGAGCGTCCTCGCGGTTGCCGCACATACGCAGCGCGACGGCGTACATACGATTTTCCTGCGCGCTCATCAGCGTTTCAAAGGCGAGCTGATCGCCGCGTCCGGCCAGACGGATCAGCTCCTGTTCGTCGCGCGTCTCTTGCACCGCCGTCACCTCACATATAAATAGGAAATCTCAGCGCGCGTGGAGGGCGCGCCGCCTGACAATCCATTCCAAACAGTATTCTGACGCAGTGAAGCGTCCATTAGTTGCGTATTTTTTCAATTTTTCCGCGAAAAAGCGGCTTTTATGCGCATTTTGGCGTTTTTTTGCTTTTTTTATTGGACGATTGAACGCGCCGCCGGAAAAAAGCCCGACGGCGCGTTTGAAAGGCGGGTTACTTCAGCTCGCTGGTGCAGTGCGGGCAGCGCGTGGCGTCCCTGGCGATCTCCATGCGGCAGTACGGGCACAGGCGCGGCTCCTCCTTCGGGGCCTCGGCCGGCTTTTTGTGCAGCTTATTGACCAGCTTCACAAACAGGAATACGCAGAGGGCCATCAGCAGGAAATCAACCACCGTCTGCAAAAAGTTCCCATAGGCGAACACGGCGGCGTCCTCGCCCTCGCCGAGCTTTATGCCGAGCGAGGAAAAGTTGATGCGGCCGGTCAGAAGCGTGATCAGCGGCATGAACAGATCGTTGACGATCGATGTGACGATCTTGCCGAACGCGCCGCCGATCATAACGCCGACGGCCATATCGATGACGTTGCCCTTCAGCGCGAAGGTCTTGAACTCGGACAGGAAGCCCTTTGATTTTTCCTTAAAGCCCATGTGCCGCATCTCCTTTGGTTGTTCTGCCTCTGATTATACGCCAAAGATACTAAAAAAGTGTTACAAAAGAAGGGAAATTCATGCGTATGCAGGACGAACGGTCAAAATTTGCGCGAAATGAAACGAGACGCTTGAAAAATGGAAAGGATCATGGTATACTTAAAACGATGTTCCGAAGGGAACAATCTATCGAGGAGGGAAGATCTCATGAAAAAGTTCCTTGCGATCCTTCTGGCCATGCTGATGGCTCTGTGCGCCGTGAGCGCCTGCGCCGAGGCTGTCAATCCCGATGACATCGAAGACAATATGACCTCCGCCGACGGCAAGTACGTCGTGGCTTTCGTCACCGACGTCGGCCAGCTGAAGGACAAGTCCTTCAACCAGGGCACCTGGAACGGCGTTAAGGCCTACGCCTCCGCCAACAGCCTGTCCTACAAGTACTATCAGCCCGCCAACGGCGATCAGGCGACCGACGACGACCGCTACGACGCCATGAAGGCGGCCGTGGACGGCGGCGCTCAGGTTGTCGTGTGCGCCGGCTTCATGCAGGAAGCCGCGCTGCGCAAGGCCGCCGCTGAGTTCGCCGATGTGAAGTTCATCTTCATCGACGGCTATCCGATCGATCTGGACAACGTCGCCCCCATCTCCTTCAAGGAGGAGCAGAGCGGCTTCCTGGCCGGCTACGCCGTGGTCAAGGAAGGCTTCACCAAGCTGGGCTTCACCGGCGGCGGCGCCGGCACCAACCCCGCCTGCTGCCGTTTCGGCTATGGCTTCGCGCAGGGCGTGAACGCCGCGGCCAAGGAAATGGACATCAACGTCGAGCTGAAGTATTCCTGGGAATACGGCTCCAGCTTCCAGGCCTCTACCGAGCTGCAGACCATGATCTCCGGCTGGTATGAGAGCGGCACCGAGATCGTGTTCGCCTGCGGCGGTTCCATGTTCCAGTCCGTTGCGGCGGCCGCGAGCGCGAACGACGGCTATGTCGTGGGCGTGGACGTCGATCAGTCCTCCGAGTCCGAGACGGTCGTGACCTCCGCCATGAAGGGCCTGAGCGCCGCCACCCAGTGGGCCATCGCCAAGGTCTTTGACGATACCTTCGCCGAGATCGGCGGCATCGCCACCAGCCTGGGCGCCGCGGACGACGCGGTTGGCCTGCCCACCGACACCTGGTCCCTCGAGAAGTTCACCGTTGATGAGTACAACAAGCTGTACGAGTCCATCAAGTCCGGCGAGCTGACCGTGGACGACGCCGTCATTGAGAAGGGCGACATCGCCAACGTCGAGCTGAGCAACGTGACGCTGGATTACATCGGCTAATTCCCGATCCGAAAATCCCCGAGGTCTGTAAAAAGACTTCGGGGATTTTTTTGAAAAGCGCGCGCGGATATTGCAATTTGCCGCGCAATTTTATATAATGTTAATACGTGAAAACGAATGGCCGCGTTCGGCGGTGTTTCGTTTCAAAATGAAGCGGCCATACAAAGAGAAAGGGGAGG
>SFOF01000106.1 GCA_004552515.1 Clostridiales bacterium | reverse complement strand
CCTGCTGCTGGAGCGCGGCGATTTGCAGCTGAAGACTGATCGCGGCGGTCTGGTTGGCGCTTTTGAGGGCGCTGATAAACCTGCTTTGTCCTATAAACGGCAGTAAATATCATACACAAAGCACGCGATGATAAAACCACAAAACATTCATTTTTAGGTTAACTGTTCGTTATTTTTAATTCATAGCGTTTCATCCATCTTATGCGCCGCCCGCCGGCGTTTTCCACGCACCAGCGCGAGGCGAAATTTTCATCGTCGATCACGCCGGCCTCTATTCGAAAGCCCCGGCCTTCGCGCATGGTCAGCTCGGCCAGCGCCGCCGTCACGCCCCGTCTGCGCCATGCCGCCGCCACCTGCGCCGTGGCCGCGCGCAGGATCCGCTCCTTCCGGTCGCAGAGCGTGAGCAGATAGCCGATCGCCTCATCGCCGCGCAGCGCGATCGCCGTCGTTTCCGGCGACCATGCGCTCCCCAGCGCGCGGAGCGATTCATAAAACGCGCGTCCGTCCATGCCGAGGATCGGCTCCCGCCGCGCAAGGCGCGCCATGGCCGAGCAGGCCGCGCCCAAGCCCATCGAGCGCGCGCTCACCACGCGATAGCCAAAGCGCCTGATCGATTCCCGCGCCGCCCGCGCATAGCGCTCGGCCGGAAAGCGCGCTTCATCCAGCGCGTAGAGCGACGATGCGCCCGTGACGGCAAAGCCATGTCCTTGCAGGAGCGCGTCCCAGAACGGCAAAGCATCCGTCGAAAAGCGGGACGCCTCCGCGTCAAGCCCGCCGACCGCCAGCCCGCCGTCGGTATCAAACAGGCGCGGACTGACCGGAGCGACAATTCGCCGCGCGCCCCAGCGCCTTTGCAGCGCGATCAGCTCGGCCAGCAGCGCGTCGGCAGCGGCTTCGTCGTCGGCGAACGGCGTGGCTATAAAGCCGTCCGGCCCGAACGCGCCGGTCATCGCGCAGGCCGCGCCGGCCCTTCCCTCACATATAAGAAACGCCGCGTGATCGGCCCGCATGAGCGGCGAGCGCTCAAAAAAGCGCCATCCCAACGGAAGGCGCAGGCCGCTTCTCGCGGCGATTTCAGCAAGGCTTCGTTCAAACGCAATTTTTTGCATCCAAAGCGGCGTTTTCAGCGGATTCATTGCGGCATACTCTCCCGGAAGAACGCGCCCAGCCGCACGACGTCCTCCTCATAGACGCTCTTGAGCGCGCGATTGTAGATGACCGACGCGGGATGATAGAGCGGATAGAGCCGCCGCTCCTCCCACGTCTGCCACTGGCCGTGCAGCGCGCCGATCGTCGCCTGACGACCCATGAGCGCGCGCAGCGGCACGTTGCCCAGCGTCACGATGACCTCGGGCGCGACCAGCGCGATCTCCCGCTTCAAAAAGGGCAGACCCAGCCTGATCTCTTCCTGCGTGGGCGCGCGGTTGACCGTGTTGCCCGCCGCCGACTGCTTCACCGGGCGATATTTCACCGTGTTGGTGATGTACAGCTCGGCGCGGTTCAGGCCGGAAAGCGCCAGAAACTCGTCCAGATTCCTGCCCGCCTTGCCCACAAACGGGCGGCCCTGCAAACTTTCCTGCTCGCCGGGCGCCTCGCCGATCAGCATGAGGCGCGCATGGAGCGGCCCCTCGCCGAAAACGAGCACTTTCTGCTGGTCGATATACAGCTTTTGAAAGAACGCCGTCATTTCGGCGCGCAGCTTTTCCATCGTCATTCCCCCGACAGCTCGCGAATCTTTTCGCGAACGGCTTTGAAATCCTCCCAGGCCGGGCGCTTGAGCGTTTCGTCGCGCAGAAGCGCCGAGGGATGATAGGTCGGCATGAACCACACGCCCTTTTTCTCCACCCAGCGGCCGCGGTCGCGCGTCACGCGGAACTGATCGCCCAGCACCGCCTTGCCGGCCGTCGAGCCGAGCAGCACGATGATTTTCGGGCGCACCAGCGCCACCTGCGCGCGCAGAAAGCCCTTGCAGGCGTCCATTTCCTCGGGCAGCGGCGTGCGGTTGTGCGGCGGACGGCACTTGACGACATTGCAGATGTAGGTATTCGTGCGCTCCATGCCGATCGAATGGATCATTTTGGTCAGCAGCTCGCCGGCGCGCCCCACGAAGGGACGGCCCAGCCTGTCCTCGTCCGCGCCGGGGCCTTCGCCGATGAACATGAGCCTGGCGTTCGGATCGCCCTCGCCGGGCACGACGCGATGGCAGCCCGCCCGCAGACCGCACGCCTGACAGGCCGAAATATGCTCGATCAGCTCCGCCCAGGAAATTGTCACGTCCTCCACCCCGCTCGTGCTTTTGTTATTCAAACGCGTTGATAATCGGGTTTTTCAGATTGTCGATCACCTGCGGCAGATCGCCCCGCAGCCAGGTGATCAGCGTCGTCAGCAGCACCACGCAGGCCAGTATCACAAAAAACGAGATCACGATGCCGACAAAATCGCCCATGCCGGCCAGCACCATAAAGCGCGTCCGGCGGCGATTGGCTTCCTTTTTCGTATATCCTCGTCTGCCCATGTTCTCTCCTCCTTCGCGAGGGGACTTTTCTCTTTATTGTATCGCATTTGCGCTAAAATGCAATGGAAAAATGCGGAACGGCGCGTTATTTTCAGACGTAATCGACCCATTCCGCGCCCGCGCCCGCTTCCGTCAGGCTGCCCGCCTGCTGAAGGCCGGCAAAATCCTGCTGCCTGAGCGCCTCGTAGAGCACCACGGCCACCGAGTTGGACAGATTGAGCGAACGGGCCTCGCCGCGCATGGGAATGCGGATGCAGCGGTCGTACACGCCTGAAAGCAGACCCTCGTCCAGCCCGCGCGATTCGCGGCCAAACACGAGATAGTCGTCCGGCCTGTAGCGCACATCGGCATAGCTGCGCGCCGCCTTTTTCGTGGCGTAATAGCAGTTTGCGTCCGGATTGCGGGCATAGAACTCCTCGATGTTGTCATAGACCGTGTAGGTCATCAGATTCCAGTAGTCCAGCCCCGCGCGCTTCAGGTATTTGTCGGCCAGGCTGAAGCCCAGCGGCCGGATCAGGTGCAGCTTTGCGCCCGTCGCCGCGCAGGTTCTCGCGATATTGCCGGTATTCTGGGGAATTTCCGGCTCCACAAGCACGATATTCACGCTATTTCAGACCGCCTTCCAGCACATACTTTTCCACAATCGCCGCCACGCCCGACTGATCGTGGCGCGGGGCTATGAGCCGTGCGCGCGCCTTAACCGCGTCCACGGCGTTGTCCATGGCCACCGGCCAGCCCGCCGCGTCCATCAGGCTCAGATCGTTGGTCTGATCGCCGAAGGCCATGATTTCATCGCGCGCGATGTTCATCCTTTCGGCGTACCATGTAAGCGCCCGTCCCTTGCCCGCGCCCGCGGCGAGAATCTCCAGATTGTCGGTATCCGAGCTTGAGCAGTCGAGCGGCAGGCCGCACAGCAGCGCGCGCGCCCTTTCGAGCCGCCTGGGATCGTCCGAAAAGACGATCAGCTTGCGCGCGTGCGCCGTCCCTTCATTAAGAAAGCGCGCCTCGTCCTCCACGAACAGCGTCGCGCCGTCCGCCGCCAGCCCCGGCTGATGATTGTGATGCTTCACCGGCACGCGGTTGGCCATGTAGATCACGTCGTCCGAATAGCACTCGACGTAAACGCCCGCCGAAATCAGCCGCATGGCCGCTTCCCGCGCGACGCTCTCTTCAAGGCCGTCCTCCAGCAGGATCGGCCCGCGCGCCGTCTCGTCCAGACGCGCGCCGTTGCTGGAGAGGATCCGCGCGCCCGTCAGGCCGGCTCTTTCAGCGATGCGGGCGACGGCGTTCAGGCTGCGGCCGCTGGCCAGCATCACATGAACGCCCCGCGCCATGCACGCCTGAAGCGCGCGCGCGTTTCGGGGCGAAACCTCCTTGTCCGCACCCAGCAGCGTGCCGTCCAGATCGGTGGCAATCAGGCGTATGCTCATTGTCCCACCCTGTATTTCGCGCCCGAGGCGGCGTAGGTGCTGCGGCAGTACAGCTCGCGGCTGATCTCCGTGCCGTCGGCCTTGTGATAGATCTTGTAGGACTCGGCGTAATAGCCCTCGCGCGCCTCCTCGATCAGCTTCTTCTGGCCGGTGGGCAGATCCTTGGTGTAGATATAGACCGGATCGCCCGGCTCGTAGGTCTTGAACGTCTCCGCCTCGATGGTGATGTAAACGCCGTCCTCCAGCTGAAGGCCGTACAGCGCGATATAGACGCGGTTTTCGTCGTCGTCATAGCGCGCGACGATATACACCGGGTAATCGGTGTCGTTCATGAACTTAAAATCCTGATTGGGCCACGACACCGCCGCGTCCTTGCCCTTGTCGACATAGCCGACCGGGCGGGAATGCGGGCTGCGCGCTATGACCTCCAGATCGGATTTCGCCACGGCGTTGAACAGCGTCGTGGACACCTGGCAGATGCCGCCGCCAACCTCCTCCGACACCAGACCGTCCACGAAGGCGCCGGCCGACTTGTAGCCGGCCGCCTCGGTGCGCTCGCCCACGGTGCCGTTGAACGAGAAGACCTCGCCGGGCTGTATGCACACGCCGTTGAGCGTACTCAGCGCCAGCTTGATGTTCGACCTGCGGTTGCGGTTGCCCGAGGCCGTCGTCTTGGCCTCGGCCATCATGCCCATGCGGCTTTGCAGCTCGGAAAGCGTCACCTTGGGCGCGATCTCCTGACGGGAGACGACCACGGTCTGCGCGCCGCTGCCGGTGACAAGGGCGGTATACACAGTGTTATAGAGCTGCTCCGGATCGACATACTCGCCCACCTGCTCGCGGCTAAAGCTGAAGGACAGCGTGGAGAGATCAAAACCGGTCACGGACGCATCCTGCGCGGCGACGGTCAGCTCCTCGGCGAGCGTATCGGTGATCGCCCTGAGCAGCGACGCGTCCCAGCCGCGATCGACGGTGTAGTTCGCGCCGGTCGATTGCAGCTGACGGATGGCCTGATAGCGCTGCGCCACCGTGCCCTCGTGGCCGACCTGCCAGGCCTGCCGCACGACGTCCTCATAATTGGAATGATAGTCCAGCTCGTCGGCGGTGATCGTGCGGGTCTGATCGCCGCACACCAGCGTCACGCTGACATTGTCCCGCAGGCTCTGCTCGTGCGCGGCCAGCGAGGACAATACGTCGTTGTACGAACGCCCGGCCACGTTCACGCCGTCGATCGTGATGTTGTCATAGAAGCCCTCGTGATCGACCGTCTCGCGCATGACGACAAACTGCTCGTAGTTGACCTTTTCGCGGACGGCTGCCGCGCCCAGGCCCGCCAGTATGAGCAGCATGAAGATCATCGCCGGCCACGTCCACCAGGCGGCCTGCTGCTTCTTTTTGCGCCGCTTTGAGCCGCTCTTTTTCGCAGCCGTCGATTTTTTGGCGGTCGTTTTCTTTTTGGCGGCGGCTTTCTTTTTCTTTTCGTACGCGGCGAAGGCCGCGGCCTCGTCGCCCGCCGCGCCGCGCGTTTTCCTCTTGACTTCCGGCATAGTCCGATTTCTCCCCCATCCCTGCTATTCAGATTATAGACGCGCGCCGGATGGTTTTCGTTTCCACATTTTGCATACTTTTGATGCTCCGCCCGCGAATTTACATACGATTATCAATCCCGCGCGATGATCTCCCGCGGCTGAACAGAGAGCGTCTTCTGATGCGTGTAGATCACGAACCCCGGCCGCGCGCCGCCCGGCTTTTTGACGTATTTGCGGAGCGTATAATCGACCGGAACGCGGCTCGACGAACGCCCCTTGCTGTAATAGGCCGCCAGCGACGCGGCCTCGCCGATCGTCTGATCGGACGGATTTTCACCCACGATGATAACGTGCGAGCCGGGCATATCCTTGGCGTGGAGCCAGATTTCGTTCGGCTGCGCGCTGGCCGTGAGCTTGTCGTTTTGCAAATTGTTCTTGCCCACCAGGATCACCGTGCCGTCGGAGGCGAACAGCTTGAGCGGACGCGACGGCGCAAGGCTCTTCATCTGGCTGCGGCTGCGCGACGGCTTGACGTAGCCCTCGTGCTCCAGCTCGCTTCTGATCTCGAACAGCTCGGCCTCCTCCGTACATTTGCCGAGGTTTTCGAGCTGTCCCTCGAGGTAGTTAAGCTCCTCCTCGGTTCTCTCCTTCTGCTCGGCGGCCAGGCGGCGGGCGGAGCGCGCCTTCTGATAGAGCTTGAAATAGCGCTGCGCGTTGGCCGCGGGGCTGAGCTTCGGATCCAGCTCGATCAGCATTTCGCCGCAGTCGGCGTCGTAATAGTTGGGCAGCGACACCGCCTTCGCGCCCTTCTCCACCTTATAGAGCGCGGCCGAGAGCAGCTCGCCCTTGACGCGGTATTCCTCCATGCGCTCGCTGTCGGAGAGCGCGTTCATTTGAAGCCCCAGCTTCTTTTCGCAGCGCTCGATGTTGTTTTTCAAAACGCGGTTGAGAGAGGCGGCCTTCTGATGCAGCCGCTCGGCCTTGTCACGCGTCCTGAAATACGCCTCCTGCGCCGCGGAGAGCGAGTCCATCGGCTCGTTGTCCAGCGCGGCGCGCGTGAGATAGGCAAAGGGCGTTACGTCGATCGCCTTGCCCGTCTCGTCCCGCACCAGCGTGGGGCGCGTCAGAGCGGGCAGGCCCTCGAACACGGCGCAGACCCTCCCGGCCAGCGCGTCGGCATTGCCCTCGTCCACGGCGGCGCTCTCGTCCCCCGCCGCGCGCAGGGCGATTTCCCGCGCCGTCTGGGGAGAAAGGCCGCTCACGGTCGCCTGAAGCGCCCTGGAAAGCGGGCCGGGCTGCACGCGCAGCGCGTTGGCGAGCGCGCCTCTGTCCAGCTCGGCATAGTTCATTTTGCCCTGCTGGGGCGGTCTTTGATACATCAGTCCCGGCAGAACCTCGCGCACGCGGCTGATTTCGTCGGTCACGCGGCACACGCTGTCGATGATTTTGCCGCTCTGCTGCACGAGGATCAGGTTGGAATACTTGCCCATGAACTCGCAGATCAGCGTGCGCACGGTGTAATCGCCCATGTCGTCGAGCGCCTCAAAGGCGATTTCGGCGATGCGGTCGCCGGCGTACTGGCGGATTTCCAGCACGCGCGCGCCCAGAATGTGCTTGCGCATGAGCATACAGAAGGTCGGCGGCTCGAGCGGATTATTTTTCTTCTCGCGCGTCAGGTGCATCCGCGCGCCGTTCGCCGCCGCCGTGATCAGCAGCATATGATTTTCGCCCTTATTGCGAATGGTCAAAAGTATTTCGTCGCGCTCGGGCTGCGCGATT
>SFOF01000010.1 GCA_004552515.1 Clostridiales bacterium | reverse complement strand
GCCGTCGGTGTGCGGCTCGGGGGGCTTGGTCTTCTGCGCCTTGAGCTTGCATCCCTTGACCTTGCGCGCCGTGCCGACGGGCAGATCGGGCAGCGCGTCCGTCTCATCCTTATCGCTCTTTTCCGAACGATAGACCGCCTTCCAGCCCTCTTTGAGCGGCACGCTGCCGGTCGTGCGGAAATCGTCCGCGCCCACGCGGGTGGTGAGCTTCACGGACAGATATTCATAGTCGGGATAGTGCGCAGCGATGAGCCGCCTGACCACCATGTCGAACACGCGCCTTTCCGTCTCGCTGAGCCGGTCCAGCGCGGCAAAGCTGCCGGTGGGTACCAGCGCGTGGTGATCGCTGACCTTCGCGTCGTTGTACATCCGCCCGCTCGTGGAGAATTTTCCGGCCTCCCTGAGCGGCGCGACCAGAGCGGCGTACGGCTCGGGCAGGGCGTTTAGCGTCTTGGCGATCTTGGGGATCATGTCGTGGGGCAGATAGCGGCTGTCCGTGCGCGGATAGGTGAGCAGCTTGTGCTTTTCGTAGAGCGCCTGCGCGATTTCGAGCGTCTTGGCGGCGGACAGGCCGAGCAGCCTGTTGGCCTCGCGCTGAAGGGCGGTCAGGTCGTAGAGCTGGGGCGGGGGCTGCGTCCTGCGGGCGCGCTCGTTTTCGGTCACCACGCCCTCCTGCCCCCGCACGCGCGCGGCGATCTCCTCCGCCTTATCGCGATCATAGCAGCGCAGTTCCTTCGTCTCGGGGTCGAGCCACAGCCCGGTGTAATCGCCGAAGTCGGCGCGGATCTCCCAGTAATCGCGCGGCGTGAAGGCGCGGATCTCGCGGTCACGCGCCACGAGCAGCGCCAGCGTGGGGGTCTGCACGCGGCCGACGGAGAGCAGCACGTCGTATCTCAGCGTATAGGCGCGCGAGGCGTTCATGCCGATGATCCAGTCGGCCTCGCTGCGGCAGCGCGCGCTCGTGTACAGCCCGTCGTAGGCCGAATCGGGCTTCAGCGACGCAAAGCCCTCGCGGATAGCCGCGTCGGTCATGGAGGAAATCCACAGCCGATCGACGGGCTTCCTGCACCCCGCCTGATCGTAGATATAGCGGAAGATCAGCTCGCCCTCGCGGCCGCTGTCGGTGGCGCAGATCACGCGGTCGATTTCGGGATCGCGCAGGAGCTTTTTAAGCACCGAAAACTGCGAACGCGTCTTGGAGATGACCTTCGTCTTGAGCGTCTCGGGCAGCATGGGCAGCGTGTCCATCGACCACTTTTTCCAATCGGGGTTCAGCTCGTCCGGGTCGCACAGCGTCACCAGATGGCCGACGGCCCAGCTGACAATATACTCCTCCCCGACGATCATGCCCTCGCCGCCCCCGCGCGCGCCCAGCACCCGCGCGATGTCTCGTCCCACCGACGGCTTCTCCGCCAGCACCAGCGTCTTGCCCATGCCCGTCCTCCGCTCAATCGTCTCTGCCGCTCCGGCCGCGCGCCGCAAAGCACCGGCCACGGTCATTATATCACGGCCTGCACCCGCAAACAACACATTTCAAAAACCGGCGCACCGGACAGCTTTCGTCCGATGCGCCGTTTGTCCGCTGTATGATATGGTGGAAATAAACCGTCAGTCCGGAACCTCGCGCGTGTACCATTCGACCTGCGCGCCCAGATGGCGCAGCTTTTCGTCGATCTTCTCGTAGCCGCGGCGGATGAAATGCGCGTTGGCGATTTCGGTCGTGCCCTCGGCGATCAGTCCGGCCACGATGAGCGCCGCGCCCGCGCGCAGATCGGTCGCCGTCACCGGCGCGCTCATGAGCCTGTCCGTGCCGTCCACGATGGCCACGCGATCGACGATGCGGATGTTCGCGCCCATGCGGCGCAGCTCGTCCACATAGCGGAAGCGCGCCTCATAGATGTTCTCGGTCACGACGCTCGTGCCGCCCGCGATGGAGAGCAGGCTGACCATGGGCTGCTGAAGGTCGGTCGGAAAGCCGGGGTAATACTGCGTCTTGACGTTGATGCCGCGCAGCAGACCCTCGCCGCGCACATGGATGCGGTCGTCCTCGTCGTGAACGTACACGCCCATCTCGAGCAGCTTGGCCGAGAGCGACTCCATGTGATAGGGAATCGCGTCGGTGATCACCACGTCGCCGCCGGTGGCCGCCGCCGCGATCATCAGCGTGCCCGTCTCGATCTGATCGGGAATGATGGCGTAGGTGGAGCCGTGCAGCGGTCTGCCGCCGCGGATGCGGATGATGTCCGTGCCCGCGCCCTTCACCCACGCGCCCATGCTGCCCAGAAAGTTGGCCAGATCGACGATGTGCGGCTCCTTGGCCGCGTTGTGGATGGTGGTCGCGCCCTCGGCAAACACCGCCGCCAGCATGGCGTTGATCGTGGCGCCCACGCTGGGCATATCGAGGTGAATGTCCGCGCCGTGCAGCGGCTCGCCGGTCACGGTCAGCACGCCGCGCTGCGTGTTCACATCCGCGCCCAGCGCCGTCCAGGCCTTGACCGTCTGATCGATCGGCCGCGCGCCGATGTCGCAGCCGCCCGGCATGGGCACCTCCGCCCGGCCGAAGCGATAGGTCAGCACCGGCGCGAGATAATAGCTCGCGCGCATCTTCCTCGCCAGCTCATAGGGCGGATTGTAGCGGCTGACCGTCGTGGGATCGACCGTCATGGTGCTGCCGTCGAACGTCACCTTCGCGCCCAGCCACTCGAGCATATCGATGAGCACATGAACATCGGAAATATCGGGCAGATTTTCGATCGTGCAGGGCGAATTGGCGAGCAGCGCCGCCGGAATGACGGCCACCGCCGCGTTTTTGCCGCCGCTGACCTTGACCTCGCCACGCAGCGGTATGCCGCCCCTGATCGAGAAAAATTCTTGTTTAGACATGATAAAACGCCGGATGCCCGGCACTCCCGTTTATTTTATGGAAGAATGGATTCCGCTCTCCCCTTTTCTGCAAAAAAGCGATCCCGCTCCCCGCCCTTCGAAAAGAGCCGGCGCGTCAGTGCCCACCGCAATGCGGACAGCCCTCGCAGCAGCCGCCCGTCTTGCCGGAACCGGCGTACTTCATGTTGCCGAACGCGCACGCGCCCATCCAGGAGCGCTTCACCGTGCCGCCGCATTTCGGGCAGACGGCCTCGTCGCGCTTGTCCATCGAGGTCATGACCTCGAACTCATGGCCGCACGCCTGGCAGACATACTGATACAGAGGCATAAGGGACACCTCCCGCCATTATCTGCAACCTATTATAAACGCTTTATCGGTTAAAGGCAAGGAAAAGCCGATAAAAACGCGCACTTTTTACCTGCCCACGGCCATTTTCTTCCCACCCATGGCCAGATTAAGCGCATTTTTCTTCATTCCGAACGCGTTTTCAGGCAATTTGCGCGCCGCGGCAGGAATCGCGACCGGAAACGGCGAATCCTCTGTGCAGAGCTTTGGGAACGCGTTTCGAGGGACAGACGCCATCCCCGCATTCCTCAAAGGCTCTCCAAAGACGCTCTCTGCCGCTTACTAAGGAGGAATCCGATCCATGCGCCGCTCTGTCCGCGCGGGCCGTGAAACGCTCGCCTACACGCTCATGCAGACCGGCCGCTCGTCTGTCGAGCTGCGCGTGCTGCCCACCGAAATCCGTCTCTTTACGCCCTGTTCCTATCCGCTGCGCCGCGCCGACGCGTATGTCGCCGCGCACGCCGACTGGATCCGCGAGGCGCAATCGCGCTTTGAGGCCTACGCCGGCCGCGAGCGCGCCGCCTTTCCGATGACCGACGGCATGGCCGTGCCGCTCGAGGGCGAACTCTATACGCTGCGCCTGCGTCCCGCCGCGCGCAGGAGCGAAGCGATCGAAAACGGCGAAATCATCCTGTCCGGCGGCGAGCTTGACCCCGATTCCGTGTCCGAGCGGCTGCGCGCCTGCCTGATCAGGCGCGCGACGGAGCGGCTGAACGCGCGCGTCGAGCATTACGTACCTCTGATCGGCCGCCGCCCCGGCCGCGTAACCGTGCGGGATCAGCGCACCAAATGGGGCAGCTGCTCCACGCTGGGCAACGTCAACTTCAACTGGAAGCTCATCATGGCCCCGCCGGAAGCGCTCGATTATGTGGTCATCCATGAATTGTGCCACCTCTACGAGTTTAATCATTCGGACAGGTTCTGGCAGCGCGTCGGGCGCTATCAGCGCGATTACGCCCACTGGCGCGATTTCCTGCGCAGCGGCTGGAACCATCCCTTCGGGTAGGCGAACCGCCGCCCGAGAAGTCCGCGCTCACATATCCCGGATCGATTGCCCCGCATATCGGCGATAAACCCCTTGCCGCCGCGCGCCGCGTGGTGTATAATAGAGCTGAAAACGACCGTCAAGGAGCGTGTTATACTCATGGATATGATTCAGAAAATTTCCGCGCTGGGCATCGTGCCCGTCATTAAGCTGACCAATCCCGACAACGCCGTGCCGCTGTGCCGCGCGCTGGCCAGGGGCGGTCTGCCGGTCGCCGAGATCACCTTCCGCACCGCCGCCGCCGAGGAGTCCATCCGCCGCGTGGCGCACGATCTGCCCGAGATCCTCGTGGGCGCCGGCACCGTGCTGACCACCGAGCAGGCCGACAAGGCCATGGCCGCGGGCGCCAAGTTCATCGTCACGCCCGGCTTCAATCCCGAGGTCGTCGGCCACTGCGTCGAGAAGGGCTATCCGATCTTCCCCGGCTGCCCCACCACCAGCGACATCGAGCAGGCCATCCGCTTCGGTCTGAAGGTGGTCAAGTTCTTCCCCGCCGAGGCCATGGGCGGCCTGGCCACCATCAAGGCCGTCAGCGCGCCCTACGGCGATATGCTGTTCATGCCCACCGGCGGCGTGAACGAAAACAACCTCAACGATTATCTCTCCTTCGGCAAGATCATCGCCTGCGGCGGCAGCTGGATGGCCAAGGAGGATCTGATCAACGCGGGCGCGTTCGACAAGATCGAGGAGATCACCCGCAGCGCCGTGCGCAAGATGCTGGGCTTCGAGCTGGTTCACGTCGGCGTGAACTGCGAAAGCGGCGAGGACGCGCTGGATGTGGCCAATAAGTTCAGCGCGCTGTTCGGCTGGCCGGTGCACGAGGGCAATTCCTCCGTGTTCGCCGGCGGCTCCATCGAGGCCATGAAGACCCCCTATCTGGGCAAAAACGGCCATATCGCCGTCGCCTGCAACTCCATCGTGCGCGCCCGCGCCTATCTGGAGAGCCAGGGCTTCAGGTTCAACGAGGCCAGCCTGAAGGAGAAGAACGGCAAGCCGGTCGCCATCTATCTCCAGGACGAAATCGGCGGCTTTGCCATCCATCTGCTCCAGAAATAATTCCCCTCTGCGGTTCACATTCGCCTGAAAAAGCGTTTGCGAGCCGCTTTTTTTGACATTGCGCGCCTGAGGACGATTTCGGCGCGATTGCCGGCTTTTGCCCATTTCCGACGCGCGCCGCTGCCGGCCATCCGGCACAGTTTTCGCAAAAAGCGCTCAATTTCCGCGCAATTTCGCCCATTTTCCCGAATTTTAGCCCGATGAAGCGCCGTATCGACTGCGTCGCTTTTCCCAATGCGACATGCCGCGCATTTTGCGCACCCGGCCCCGACTTGCACAAATCCGATCTCAAATCCAATCTGGAAAACGTTTTTTGTTGCGTGCGGGGAACGCGGGATGTATAATGAGCGTGGATTCTTGGAAAGACCCCGTTTTGTGAGACGCATCGTCGTCACATTATATTATATTAGCAGGAGGAAACAAACATGAAACTCGGTGTCAACACGGTTCTGTTCAAGGGCGTGGACGTGAAAACCGCCATGAAGGCCATCAAGGCCGCGGGCTACGACGGCGTGGAGCTGTCCGCCATTCAGGGAATGTGCGAGCATCTGGTGCTCGACGCGTGGGAGACGCAGGCCCCGCTGATCAAGGCCGCCGCCAAGGAAGCCGGCGTGGAGCTGCTGAGCATGGAAGCCGCCACGCTGGACGAGGAGCGCCTGACCAAGGCGTTCAAGGCCGCGCAGTATCTGGGCATCCCGGTGGTCAACGTCGGCCCCGGCGGCAAGAGCGACGTTGAAGAGGACATCGTGAACTCCATCAACACCCTCAAGGCCCGCGCCGAGCTGGCCGCCCAGTACGGCGTGAAGCTGTGCTGCAAGGCGCACGTCAACAGCGCCATCTACAACACCCCCACCACGCTGCGCGCCATGGAGGAGATTACCGCTGAGTCCTTCGGCGTGGACATGGATCCCAGCCACATCCACCGCGCGGGCGAGAAGCCCGAGGAAGCGCTGGCGCAGGTCGTCTCCCGCATGGGTCACGTCCATATCCGTGACTGCAAGGGCCCCGGCCCCAACCCGGGCGCACCCGCCGATCAGGCCTGCGGCCGCGGCGAGATCAATCTGTACGGCTACTTCAAGGCACTGGTTGACGCGGGCTACGACGGCCCCGTGTGCCTGGAGGTCATCGGCCCCGAGCTGACCGTTCAGCAGGCTCAGGCCATCGCCAGCGAGAGCTACGGCTACATGAACGCCTGCCTGAAGATGCTGGGCGCCCGCTGAAAAACGCCGCGCATCTTAAAACCGAGACAGGATCGATATAAAGCCGACATAAAGGAGACGGAATTAATATGAAGAACGTCGCCATACTGGGCTTTGCCCACGGCCATATTAACGCCATTGCCCGCCAGTGGCTCGATCACCCCGAGTACGGCGCGCAGCCGGTCTGCGGCTGGGATCACGACGCGGAGCGCGGCCAGAAGGCCTGCAAGGACTTCGGCATTGAGTTCGTGCCCGAACTGAATGACATTCTCGCGCGCGATATCGACGCGGTCATCATCACGTCCGAAACAGATCTGCACGCCCCGCTGGTCGAGGCGGCCGCCGCGGCGCATAAGGATATCATCCTCTACAAGCCGATGGCGCTCAACCTGAGCGAGGCCGACCGCATCGTCAAGGCCGTCAAGGACAACGGCGTGCGGCTCACCATGGGCTGGCAGATGCGCACCGATCCGCAGAACCAGAAGATCCGCGAGCTGATCACGACCGGGGCGCTGGGCAAGGTGTGCCAGTACCGCCGCCGCCACGCGCTGGGCACGCATCTCTGGGGAAATTTTGAAAACACCTGGCACAACGATCCCAAGCACAACCGCGACATCTTCGCCGACGATTCCGCGCACCCGATCAACATGATGCTCTGGATCTTCGGGATGCCCGAGACGGTCAGCTGCGAGATGAGCACCATGGTCAATCCGCGCGTCCCCAACGACAACGCCGTGGCGCTGTTCAAATACGCAAACGGCCTGATCTGCGAGATCAGCTGCTGCTTCACCTGCTGCGGCAGTGAGATCACCACCGAGGTCTACTGCGACAACGGCTCCATCCAGCAGTATTTCGGCGATAATCCCGCCACCCGCCTGCCCCGCCCCGCCATGCCCGGTCTGAAGTGGTATAAGGAAGGCGACGCGGACTGGACGGACAGCGGCATCGAAAGCCCGAAGGGACACGGCGAGCGCCTTGGCTGGCAGGCCAAACCGATGGCCGAGTTCCTGAACGGCGCAGAGCCGGTCTGCACCGCCGAGGAGGGCCGCGACACGCTGCGCCTGGTGCTGGCGTGCTATCTCTCCGCCCGCGAGGGCAAGCGCGTATCGGTCTGGGATCCGCGCATCCAGGATATTCAGTAAATCCTCCCGCCCCGGCGGGAGCGCAAGCATAAAATCATAGAAGCGACAATACAGGAGGACAAGGGCATGAGCAAGAAACCCAATCTGCTGTTCTTCGGCATCGACAGCCTGCGCCGCGACCACATGAGCCATTACGGCTACGGCCGCCTGACCACCCCGAACATCAGCAAGTACGCCGAGGGCGGCGTGACCTTCAATCACTGCTTCTCCGCGCACATCCCCACCACGCCCGGCTATTCCAACATGATGACCGGCCGCGACTGCTTCGGCACCGACGTGGTCGCGCTGGCGCAGAAGTCCATCATCGAGGGCGTGCCGGTGCTGGCCGAGATCCTGCGCGACAACGGCTACACCACCACCTGCGTGGGCTTCCAGGGCAACGCGGGCGGCCGCGGCTACGACAACTATCTGTCCTTCTCCGGCTGGGGCCCCGATCATGACGACGGCCGCGCCCACAAGGCGGAGAACCTGAACGACGTCGCCATCCCCGAGCTGGAGCGCCTGGCCGCTCAGGACAAGCCGTTCATGCTGTTCCTGCGCCACATGGATCCCCACTCCCCCTATCTGGCGCCCGCGCCGTTCAAGGATATGTACTTCAAGGGCGATCCCTGCGATCCCGCCGACAAGCGGATGCAGAAGGTCTATGACTTCAAGCCCTTCGGCGATTACATCAAGAGCTGGGTGCCGGAAGGCTGCACCAATCCCGATTACGTCATCGCGCAGTATGACGCGGCGGTGACCTACATGGACTGCTGCATCCAGCAGATCCTCACCCGCCTGAAGGAACTGAACCTCGAGGAGGACACCATTGTCATCTTCGTGTCCGACCACGGCGAGACGCTCTATGATCACGACTGCTATTTCGATCATCACGGCCTGTACGACTGCACGCTGGTCGTGCCGCTGATCCTGCGCTGGAAGGGCCACCTGCCCGAGGGCAAGCGCTACGACGATTACTGCCAGCTCAAGGACGTCACCCCGACGCTGCTCGAGCTGATGGGCATCGAGAACAACCTGCCCATGGAGGGCCGCAGCCTGCTGCCCCTGGTGCGCGGCGAACACCGCGACGCGGAGCCGGAATTCTACATCACCGAGTGCACCTGGATGCGCAAGCACGGCTGGCGCACGCCCGAGTGGAAGCTCATCGTGGCGCTGGAGCCTGATTTCCACTTCAAGCCCGAGCTGGAGCTGTACAACCTCATCAAGGATCCGGAGGAGAACCACAACGTCGCCGCCGAGAATCCCGAGGTCGTCGAGGCGCTCAAGACCCGTATGTACGCCTGGATCGCCAAGCGCGAGAAGGAAACCGGCCGTCCCGCGCCCATCTACACCAACTTCCTGATGAACGGCCGTCCGTTCGTCTCCTCTCAGGAGGCCTATGACAGCAAGTATATCGGCGGCATCGCCGACGCTGTCAAGCTCCAGCAGAAGAAGTAATTAAGCGACAATGCCGCCCCTTGCCCCGCGTCCCGTTCACGGTCGGGGCGGGGGGAACGGCCGCAAGGAGGATATTCCCCATGCTCAGAGTCTGCGTCATCGGCCTGGGCCACATCGGCAATCTGCACGCGCGCATCTATCAGGAGGACGAGCTGGTTGACCTGGTGGGCGTGTGCGACATCAACGAGGAGCGCGCCGTCGCCGCCTCGAAGAAGCTGGGCGTTCCCTACTATCTGGACGCGCCCACCATGCTCAAGGAATTGAAGCCCGATCTGGTCTCCGTCGCCACCGGCGGCTATGAATATTCGTCCGATCACTATCTGCCCACCATTCAGGCGCTGGAGGCCGGCTGCCATGTGCTGTGCGAAAAGCCCATCAGCAACCTGATCGAGAACGGCCAGAAGATGGTGGATACCGCCGCGCGCCTGAATCGCTGCTTCGCCATCGATTTCAATCACCGCTTCACCCCCGCCGCCCGCGCCGCCAAGAAGTGGCAGGACGAGGGCCTGATCGGCGATCTGCTGTTCTGCAACATGGCGCTGTGGATCGGCAAGCCCCAGCCGCTCGAGTCGCCCTACTATCATCTGAAGGCGCTCAATCCGCACTCCTGCGAGATCATCCGCTATTTCATGGGCGATGTGGACGCGGTGCAGTGCTTCGCCATGAAGGCGCCCGGCCGCAACATCTGGTCAACCGCCAGCATCAACATGAAGTTCAAGTGCGGCGCGGTCGGCCATCTGACCTCCAGCTACGACATCGCCCGCGGTCATCCCATGGAGCGCTGCGAGGTGGCCGGCCTGAAGGGCCGACTGGTGTTCGAGGATATGTGGCGCGAGGCCACGCTCTATCCGGCGGGCAATCCGGAAAAGCGCGTCTACACCAACCCGATCTTCGGCGGCTATTCCAACTTTGACGACACCTTCCGCGAACGCATCCGCTGCTTCGTGCGCCAGGTGGACGCCGGCGTGAAGCCCGAGGACATCGACGGCAGCGGCCTGCAGGGCCTCAAGGCGCAGCAGGTCATCCACGCCGCCATTGAGTCGCTCAACACCGGCCGCGTGGTCTATCTGGACGAAATGTTCCCCAAGAAGTAAGTTAATGGAGAGTGCGCCATGCCCAATTCGATCCGCCTCGATTCGCTGCTGGCTCCGGGCGATCCCGCGGTGCGCGTCATGCGCGCCCATCACACCAACTGTGGCCGGCACGATCACGATTTTTACGAGCTGGTCTATGTCAACGAGGGCTTCTGCCTTCAGGACAGCGCCGGCTCGGTCATCCTGCTGATCGAGGGCGACATATTCGTCATCAAGCCCGGCGTGTCGCACAAGTACATCGGCAACCGCGTGACGCACATATTCAACTGCATCTTCGAACGGCAGGCCGTGGGCGAGGCCATGGCCGAGCTGCGGATGCTGCCCGGCCTTGACCGGCTGTTCGATCCCGATCCCGCGGCGGGGCTGCCCCGGCTGCATCTGACGCTGGCCGAGCGCAAAGGCTGCCTGCGGCTCATCACCATGATGAACGACGAGTGCGAAAGGCGCGATATCGGCTGGCGCGCGCGGCTCAAGAGCCTGCTGGTGTGTCTGCTGGTGGAGTTTTCCCGCGCCTATCGCGCCCATGTGGGCAGCGCGAGCGAGGGCGGCGCGTATTCGGCATACGTCTCGCAGGCGCTCGCTCAGATCGACTCGGACTATGCCGACGCGCAGCTGACGGTCGGCGCGATCGCCGCGTCGGTGGGCGTGTCGAGCGATTATCTCTCCCGCCAGTTCCGGCAGGTGACCGGCATCGCCGTGCAGGAATATCTGCGCCGCTACCGCTTCGCCCGCGCGATGGAGCTGCTGCAAACAGGCCTCAGCGTGGGGGACGTGGCCGCGCGGGTGGGCTTCGGCTCGCTGTGCCATTTTTCCCGCGAGTTCAAGCGCGAGATGGGCATCACGCCCTCTCAGTACAAGACCCAGAACGAATAACGCTAAGCTCAGGACGAGCTTCAATAATATCAAGGAGGACAACACTATGGCTCTGAAAGTCGCCGTCGTCGGTATGGGCGGCATCGGTCACACCCACGCCCGCTGCTACAAGGAGAACCCCCTGGCCGAGCTGGTCGCCGTGTGCGACGTGATCAAGGAAAAGGCGGACGAAGCCGCCGCCGAGTTCGGCTGCCGCGCGTTCTATGACGAAGAGGACATGCTCAAGAATATGCCCGAGATCGACGTGGTGTCCGTCACCACCTCCGGCTACGAGAACGGCTCCATGCACTTCGAGCCGGCCATGATCGCGCTGACCTACAAGAAGAGCGTGCTGGTCGAGAAGCCCATCTGCTCCGACGTGCGCGAGGCCCGCGAGCTGGTCGCCTACGCCGCGAAGAACAAGCTGTATCTGGGCTGCGACCTGAACCACTATTTCACCCAGCCCGCCGAGGACGCGAAGAAGCGCCAGCTGGACGGCAAGGTCGGCGAGCTGATCTACTGCATCCACAAGGTCGGCTTCAACGGCACCGAGGCCGGCTATAACAAGATGATGGCGCAGCAGTGGCAGATGCCCTACGCCCATCTGAAGGCCTTCTGCGCCCATCCCTTCTCCGTGATGCGCTATTTCTGCGGCGACATCATCGGCATTCAAGCCTTCCTGGACAAGCCCGGCGTGCGCCGCACCGCCGAGGACGCGATGCTGTCGGTCAACTCCATCCATTGCAAGTTCGCCAACGGCGGCGTGGGCTATCTGATCTCCCAGCGCGGCGACGCGATGTTCGGCTACGGCGGCTGGTGGAGCTATGAGCACTGCGGCTCCAAGAGCACCTTCGCCATCGAGAACTGCGTCGAGAAGCTGCACGTCTGGGATCCCAAGGAGTTCGACACCAACCGCGGCACGATGAACCAGGCCACGCCCGAGCCGATCACCACCGATTACGGCGTGTCCTCCTTCGGCGCGACCTTCCCCCGCCGCATCGGCGCCTTCCTCGAGGACATCACCAACAAGGTGCCCTACGAGTACATTCGCGCCTCCGGCCGCGACGCGCTCGCCACGCTGGAGTACACCTTCGCCGCGATCAAGTCCTATGAGAACGGCGGCGCGCTGGTCGTGCCCGAGATGCTGCCGCCCATGCACGGCGACGTCTCCCGCATCAAGACGCCCTGGGACAAGTAATCATGAATTTCCTGCTCATCAATGCCGATCAGCTGCGGCATGACTGCGTGGGATACCGAGGGCTGAGGCCGATCAAAACCCCGGCCCTCGATCGTCTGGCGGCGGAAAGTGTGGTCTACAGCCGCGCTTTCACACCGCTGCCTGTGTGCGCCCCCGCCCGTCAGGCGATCCTGTGCGGGCGGCACCCCGATTCGTTCGGCGCGCAGTGGAATTACGATTTCATGCCCACGCCCACGGTTCAGCCCGAATGGTGCTGGCCGCGTCAGCTGAAGGAGAAAGGCTACAGCACCGCCTATCTCGGCCGCTTCCACGCCTCCGCGACGCTGCATCCCGACGCGTTCGGCTATGACGAATGGGTCAGCTGGGCGGGGCACAAGCAGCTTTTGAAGGAGAAGTATCCGGACGTAGCCTACACCGGCGGCTGGATGGGCTGCGAAAGCCCGATCCCCGTCGAGGACAGCGGCACGCACTGGATGGCCGCGCGCGCCTGCGAAATGATCGAAAAATTTGCCGCCGAGGGCAAGCCCTGGCACATCTGGGTCGATTATGAGGAGCCGCATCTGCCCTGCCGTCCGTCCGCGCCGTTTTCCACGATGTACGATCCCGATTCCATCCCCATGTGGGAGGGCTGCGGCGATCCGTTCAACAACAAGCCCTACTGCCACAAACAGCAGACGCTCAGCTGGGATACGGACAGGCTCACCTGGGAGCACGACTTCAAATATATGGTCGCGCGCTATTACGGCGTGGTGAGCCAGCTCGATCAGGCGATCGGCCGGATCCTCGACGCGCTCGAGCGCACCGGCCAGAAGGACGACACCATCGTCGTGTTCACCTCCGACCACGGCGATATGTGCGGCAGCCACAATATGCTCGACAAGCACTATGTGCTCTATGACGACATCTGCCGCGTGCCGCTGATGGTTCGCGTGCCGGGCGTCAGGCCGCGCGTGTGCGACGTGTTCGTCTCCAACTGCGTGGATATTCCGTATTCGATTATATCGTGGCTGGGGCTTAACCATCCCGAGATCGAGCATGGCCGGGCTTTGCCGCTCGCGCCCGAGGAGGACGACGCCTGCCGCAGACAGATCGTCTCCACCTCCAACGGCCAGCAGTTCGGCCTGTATTCCACGCGCATGATTCGGGACGACCGCTACAAGTACGTCTGGAACCTCACCGACATCGACGAGCTGTACGACCTGATAAGCGACCCCGGCGAGAAGCTCAATCTCATCGCCGCGCCCGAGCATCAGGAGCGCATCGCCCAAATGCGGCGCGATCTCTATGAAGAGCTGCGCGCACACGGCGACCGGTTCGTCGGCAGCGACTGGATTCGCCGCCAGCTGCTCGAGGGCAGAAAGCACCTGCGCTGACCGCCCGCCATTCCTTTCGGAAAAATCCTCATGCAAAAAACGCATAAGGCTTTTTCAAATAAACCGCGCGCCGCACTGCGCGGCCGCATACCACAAAGAGGAGAATCACAGACCATGAAGAAGATCATCGCCCTTGCGCTGGCGCTCGTGCTGGCGCTCTCCTGCGCCGCCGTCGCCTCTGCCGACGAGGCGCCCGTCGAACTGACCTTCCAGCGCATCGGCTCCGACGCGGCCGAGCACGACTACTGGAGCTGGGTCATCGAAGAATTCGAAAAGGCCAATCCCGACGTCAAAATCCTCTATGACGACGCCGCCATCGGCGCGGACATGGACACCAAGCTGAACACGCTCTTCGCCGCCGGCGACGGCCCCGATCTGATCGGCCACGGCATACTCTCCGTCGCCAGCCGCGTCGAGCAGGGCCACTATCTGCCCATCGACGATTACTTTAACGCCTGGTCGGGCAAGGACAACCTGATGCCCAGCGTGCTGGCCAACGGCACCTACAAGGGTCATGTCTACGGCGTCGGCTATTCCTCCACGCCCTTCGTGTTCGCCTATCGCTCCGATCTGCTCGAGGCGGCCAATCTCGCCGTGCCCAAGACCTGGGACGAGCTGGCCAGCACCGCCCGCGCGCTGACCGAGAAGAACGAGAAGGGCGAGATCACGTTCTCCGGCTTCTGCTTCCCCTCTGCGGGCGGCAATCTGGTCGAGCTGGACGTGTTCGTCTATGGCAACGGCGGCGCCTACATGGATGAGGATTCCAATCCCATCATGACCGGTGACGAAAAAGTTGAAGCCATCAACTTCCTCAAGGGTCTGCTGCCCGACGTGAACATCGCCTATTCCGCCAGCGACACCAACCCCTTCGTGAAGGGTCAGGCCGCCATGACGCTCATCAACAACGTCGCGCTGACCGGCATGATGGCCGAGGGCAGCGAATACGCCGGCAAGGTCGGCATCGCGCTGCCTCCGAACAACGGCACCGAGGCCACCTTCTCCGGCTGCAACATGCTCTTCATGGGCCGCGACTGCGCCGATAAGGACGCCGCCTGGCGCTTCATCGAGTTCGTCATGACCGAGGAATCCACGCTCAAGCGCGCCGAGATGTGCAACATCCCCGTAACGCTGTCCTCCCTGTCCGACGAGTTCGTCGCCATGGACCCCTGGAACAGCGTACGCATCGACTGCGTTGAGCACGGCATCGGTATGCCGCGCGCCGTGTGGTCGCCGTCCTTCCAGACCATCCGCAACGAGCTGGTTCAGAACGTGCTCTTCGGCGATGTGGACGCGGAAACCGCGCTCAAGGACGCTCAGGAGAAGCTGGAGTTCGAGCTGGACTACTGATTTTCTATCGCATCCACGCCATGCCTGGGCGACCTCTTTCGGCCGCTCAGGCTCGTTGTCGTTTCAAACGCTTCTGAAATTTGTCTTAACATTCCAAAATACAGACCCGATTGCGAGGAACCGATCATGAACACACGCCCCCTGCGTTATAACCGGCGCGATACGCTCGCCGCCTGGCTGATGCTGACTCCCTTTCTGATATTCTTCGCGCTCTTCGTGGTCTATCCGATCATCATGAACTTCTACTACAGCTTCACCAATTACGACCTGAACAGGGCCAAGTGGGTGGGGCTGAAGAACTACAGGCGGCTGTTCAAGGACACCGCCTTCATCATGGCGCTCAAAAACACGTCGATCTACGCGCTCTTCAGCGTGCTGGCGCTGACGATTCTGGGCTTTCTGACCGCCTCGGCGCTCAACCGCGAAATCCGCGGCCTGCGCTTCATCCGCACGCTGATGATCTTTCCCTACGCCACGTCCATGACCGCCGTGTCGATGATCTGGCTGATGCTGCTCGATCCCTCGACTGGCCTGATCAACAAGGCGCTGCGCCTGATGGGGCTTTCCGGCGTGGACTGGCTGTTCACCGTCCGCACGGCGCTGCCCTGCCTGATCTTCGTCAATATCTGGAAGAACATCGGCTACTGTATGCTGATCTTTCTGGCGGGCATGCAGTCCGTTCCCGTTGAAATCTACGAGGCCGCCACGGTGGACGGCGCGTCGGAGGGGCAGAAGCTCGTCCACGTCACCGCGCCCATGGTCAGGCCCGTTACGTTTTTCGTCTCCATCACCACGCTGCTCGAGTCGTTCAAGACCTTTGAGCAGGTCAAGCTGATGACCGGCGGCGATCCGCTCTATTCCACAACCACAATCGTGCATCAGATCTATCAGCGCGGCTTTACCGAATTCAAGATGGGCTATGCCGCGGCCATGTCGGTGGTGCTGCTGCTCATCGTACTGATCGTCACGCTGATCAACGTCCGCTTCGGCGGGCGCGCGGAATAAGGAGGCGCGCTATGAAAAAGACAAAGGCCGATCGCCGCTTCCGCGTCCTTTCCGCGCTGTTTGTGACCCTGCTCTGCCTCATGACCGGCTTTCCGCTGGTCATGACCATCTCTGTCTCGCTGCAGACGATGAGCGAGGTCTATTCACCCGATCTCAACCTCATCCCCGACGCGCTGCAATTCGTCAACTACAAAACCGCCATGACCACCGGCAGCTGGGCGCGCTATTTCCAGAACAGCCTGACCGTCACGGTGATCACCGTGGTCATCAGCCTGGTCATCAACGCCATGTCCGGCTTCGTATTCGCGCGCATCCCCTTCCGCGGGCGCGAGCCGCTGTTCATGCTGATCCTGATCGGCATGATGATCCCCGCCCAGGTGACGCTCATCCCCGTGTTCCTGCTCATCCGCTCCGTGCCCTTCGCCGGCGGCAATAACTGGCTCGGGCAGGGCGGCACGGGGCTGATCAACACCTATGCCGGATTGATCATCCCCTACATCGCCGGCTCGTTCGGCGTGTTTTTGTGCCGGCAGTTCTACATGGGCTTCCCCACCGAGCTGGACGACGCGGCGCGCATCGACGGCTGCGGACGGCTGGGGCAGTTCTTCCGCATCTATCTGCCGCTGAGCGGGCCTGTGCTGGCCTCACTGGCGGTGCTCAAGTTCACCGGCACCTGGAATGAATACACCTGGCCGCTCGTCATGACCAGCGGCGACGCGATGAAAACCGTGCAGCTGGCGCTGGGCGCCTTCCGTAATGAGGGCGAGGTGTTCTGGAACCAGCTGATGGCCGCCACGCTCGTCTCCGGCGTGCCGATCTATCTGCTGTTCTTCTTCGCGCAGAAGCACTTTGTCTCGGGTCTCTTGGCCGGCAGCGTCAAGGGCTGAACGGATTTTAACACAATCGCCGCATCTGCCCCGGCTCTTTCGATTGACAGATTGCGTCAAAGCGTATATACTCAAAAAATAAGGATCTGAGGCGCATTTATGCGATGCTCAGGCCCCGACAGCATGATGAAAACGGCGGCGGCCCGGCGACGGATCGCCGCCATAACGCGCGCCCATGGAGAAGGGAGGGACAGGGCATGATCAAGCAGCAGCTCTGCCGCAAATCGGCGACCGGCTTCCAAACGCTGGCCGTCAGCAGCGCGCTGCGCGAAAGCGCCTGGATGTCCCTTCTCGAGCAGCCCTCGCCCTATGAGGACGCGCCGGGCGAAAACGCGTATTTCCAGTATCCGCTCGGCACGGGGCTGGTGATCGGCCGCAGCGTCAGAACCGGCGACGGCGCGTATCTCATCCGCCGCCTGGTGATCGATGAAAACGCCGATCTGGACGCACTGCGCCTGGCGCGCCCGTTAAGCGCCGCGCTGCTCTCCGACCAGGCGGATACGGACGGAGCCACGGCGCTGCCCACGCTCTCGCCCGCCGCGCTGTTCGACGCGTCGCTGCCCGGCGAGGGCTTCCGGCTGATCGATTCGCTCTTTGACGAGGGACTGCTCGCGCGCTTCATCAAGGCGCTGCTGGCGGCCGCCTCGGACAAGCGGCTGAGCGTCCACGCCGTCATCAATCAGCCGCCCGAAACTGTCTCGGCGCAGGCGCGGCTGATGATGGAAACCTTCATGCGCTGCCTGCCGCTGCGGGACGGCCTGCGGCTGAGCTGGCACACGCTGATCGAGGACGGCGTTCCCGCCGCGCCCTATTCGGTGTTCTTTTCGCCGCCCTGTGCCGATCACGGCTGCATCCGCTTCGATCTGAGCCGCGGCACGGTCATCTGGCCGGACGAACCGCCCGCCGACGACAAGAGCCTCACACTCGCCCGCGCACTGCTGGCGCACGATCTCAACTGGGCCGACCGCGCGGACGAAAGCGGCGCCGGCGCGCTGCGCTCCTCCCCCGCGCTGCACATGGACACGCCGCCCTTCGAGCGCGGCATGTCGCTTGCGCAGTATGTGCAGGACTGGGCGGACGCGCTGGACGTTCGCCGCGCGATCCTCAACGAGGACGCGTTTAAGACGCTCGCGCGCGGCGAATGGCCGCACCTGATCAACAGCGTCATCAACGCCGCAGATCTCCTGCCGCACCGCGATTTCACCCTCCAGCTGAACGACTGCCTGAGCGCGCTCTCCCACGGGCGCGGCGCGGAGCTGGGCATGACCGGCGAGCACCTGTGCGATCTGGCCGCGATCCTCGTGGACAGCATCGACTGGGACGAGGCCGATCTCAACGATCCGCAGACCGTGCGTCTGCTCCGTTCGGCCACGGAATACGCCGCGCTATTGGACGCGGAGCGCTGCCCGGAGGGCCGGCTGGCCGCCTGCCGCGCGATTCACGCGCTGCTGACCGCGCCCGCCGCGCGCCTGAGCGACATGATCGACGGTCTGCTCGAACTGAACGAAAACAACCCCGCTCTGCTTTCGCAGCTGCAAGCCTGCGCCCGGCGCGCCGTAACCGATCGCTGCCAAAAGGCGCAGAGCGGCTCGGACGAATTTGCGCTGATCGACGAATCCTTCGTCGCGCTGGCCATCATGGGCTATGTGCGCTTTTCGCGCGGCGTTCCCGATCTGCGCGCGCTGGATAAGCTGCGCGCCCTGATCGAGCGCAGCGGCGGCGCGCGGGAGGTTCGCCGCTTCAACGTCCGGCTGGATCGTATGCGCAAGCGCATGAGCACGTTCCGCTCCGCCGATCTGGCGCGGAAGCGTGAGCTGCGCGTCATGCTGCTGATTTCGCTGCTGCTCTCCCTGGTCATCGCGGGCGTGGTCGTCGCCTACTTTCTGTTTCTAAAAAAATAAGTATGAAAATCCGCCGAACGACTGGAAATTCCGGTCGGTTTGCGCTACAATAGGGTTATGCGGCGCTGTGTGCGCCGGCGCACCATAGAAAGCACTTTGAGGAGGATGAATCCCATGATCGAGATGCAGAAATGGCAGGAAATCGCCAAAGCAAACATCCATAACCGCCCCGCGACAACGGGCCGCCTGGCCGGCAAAATCGCCATCGTGACCGGCAGCGCGCAGGGCTTCGGCAAGGGCATCGCCGAGGAAATGTACAAGGAAGGCGCGAGCATCGTCATCGCCGATCTGAACGAGGAGCTGGCCGCCTCGGTCGCCGCCGAAATGGGCGAGCGCGCCGTGTGCGTCAAGGTCAATGTGTCCGATGAGGAGAGCGTTGCCGCGCTGCTTCAGAAGACCGTGGAGCATTTCGGCGGTCTGGACATCTTCGTCAGCAACGCCGGCGTGGTTCGCTCCGGCGCGCTCGATCAGCTGGAGAAGAAGGATTTCGACTTCGTGACCAGCATCAACTACACCGCCTATTTCCTCTGCGCCAAGTACGCTGCCGCCATCATGAAGGCCGAGCATGAGGCCGATCCCGAGTGGTACGGCGACATCATCACCGTCAATTCGAAATCCGGCCTGGAAGGCTCCAACAAGAACTTCGCCTATGCCGGCTCCAAGTTCGGCGGCATCGGCCTGACGCAGAGCTTCGCGCTCGAGCTGTGCCCCTACAACATCAAGGTCAATGCCGTCTGCCCCGGCAACTTCCTGGACGGCCCGCTGTGGATGGATCCGGTGCGCGGCCTGTTCGTGCAGTATCTGAACGCCGGCAAGGTGCCCGGCGCCAAGACCGTCGAGGACGTGAAGCGCTATTACGAGGCCAAGGTGCCCATGAACCGCGGCTGCTTCCCCGCCGATGTGGCGCGCGCCATCTTCTATGCCGTCGAGCAGAAGTACGAAACCGGCCAGGCCATCCCCGTGACCGGCGGCCAGATCATGCTCAACTGATCTATAAAAAGGGACAACCGGCTGGAGCTTCATCGCTCCGGCCGGTGCTTTTATAACCGTTCATTTTAAGCTGCACGAGGACGAATCGCCTTATGCCGAGGTACAAAGAATTGTCAAAGGCTGTTGGGAAAAGAGAAGTCCCTTGGGCGATATACGAAAAAAAATGGGTGAGGAAATGCGCGGCAAGACGGACGAGGAGAAAAGCGAAATCTCCCACCGCTATAAAAAACTCATCATCAAGCCGCCCGTGAGGAAAAAGAACCGCCCCGCCCGTCGCACAAAGCCGCTGTCCTCCACAAATATCCTCGGAGAGCGGCGGCTTCTTTTCCATCGTCTATTTCGGCTGAACGTCCATATCGCCGCGCGCATACGCGTCGATCGCATAGGGCGGGCGCAGCGTGCAGCCGGTCAGCAGAACGTGATCGCCGGGCAGCTGAAACTCGGCCACGCCATTACAGACAATCACGGTCACGTCGAACGCGCCGCGGCACCAGCCGCACTGAGTCAGCAGATTGCCGCGCGGCGCGCTGCGCACGTTGTCGCCGCCGCGCATGAGCATGGCCGTCTCATACGCGCTGTCAAACTCGATGCGCACGCGGTCGCCCTCGCCGGTCACATCCAGCCCGAACGCCATGTTTTCGCGCTTCGGCGAAAGCGTCAGCTTCAGGCGGAACGCGCCGTCCGCGTCGGCCAGATGCGCGCTCCCGCTGCCCAGCGGCGCCTCGATATGGGCGGGCGCAAGGGAAGCGTCCTTCACAAAGCCGGGCAGAATCTCATCGATAAAGCGCGCGCCCAGCGTGCCGTCGGCGCGGACGATCAGCTCGTGCGTCACCACGCGGCCGCCCCACGGGCCTTCGGTCGCCCAGCCGGTCAGCAGCCGCCGCCCGTTCAGCATCGCCGTCTTGGGCACGCGGCAGCCGGGGCAATCGAGCACGTCCTCGCGCAGCCGCCGCCACGGGCCGAACGGCCTGTCCGAGACGACATAGCGCGCCGTAAGCTGATTGGAATAGACCAGATAGTACAAATCGTTCAGCTTGAAATAATCGCTGCACTCGGGCTGATCATCCAGCCCCGGCACGAGCATGGGCGCGCGCTGCGTCCAGTCGATCAGGTTTTCGCTCACCAGATGCGCCAGGCAGCCGCCGCGCTTCTCCATATCCGCGAGCGATGTGGTCACCATCATGTGGTACAGCCCGTCCTCGCCCAGCCACACCTTGGGATCGCGCGCGCTGGTCGGCTCATAGGGTGCGGTCAACTCGAAATAACGGCCGCTCTTTTTGAAATGAACGCAGTCGCCGCTCTCCGCCCAGGTGAGCCGCGCGGGCGAGCCGTCCGACATCCGCACCGCGTAGAACGCGTACACGCGGCCGTCCTTCTCGATCATAGAGCCGGTGCAGATCGAGCCTTCCCACTGCGCGTCGATCCCCAGCGCGATGGGATGCAGCGTCCAGCGGTGCAGATCCTTCGTTGACAGATGCGCCCACTGATGCGCGCCCAGATGCTTCTTGCTGCCATGACGCCGCCGGTCGTACAGGCAGAACAGGTGATATTCGCCGCCATATTCAAACGGCATGCAGTCGCCGATGCTCGTGTTGTGGCCGGGCAGCGTGAAATACTGCGCCGAGCCGTCGAACACCGTCTCCGCATCCTCGGGGAAGCGCTCGCACGCCTCAAGCAAAGCAGGCTTATCCGATTCGAGCGTCCACGCGCCGTCCATGGGGAAGCCGCCCAGCGGCCAGTCCTCGTCGCACAGCACGTTTTCCACATACAGCCGCACGCCGCTCACGCGCCACTCGAGTCGCGCGTCACCCCACTGACTCGGCGCGTCCAGCGTAAAGACCAGCGGCTCGTCCGAGCCGAAGCGCTTCTTCGCGCCGTCCCAGCGCGTGGTCACGGCGGCGTGTACGCCCTTCTCGTCGGCAAACACGCGCGCAAACGTCTCGCCGCCGCAGGACAGGCCGGCCGAATCGCCCGCCGCCATCGCCGAAACGCTCAGCGCCCAGCCGCCCGCAATCGCGTCATACATCATATCGTTTTCCTCCGTCAAGTCAGTAAAAGCGCGCCCCGAAACACTCTCGGAGCGCGCCTGATAAGCTCGTCAGATCTGCGGCTCGGTCTTGATCAGCAGATTGAAGTCCCTGGGCAGCTCTGCGTCCACCCAGAACAGCGCGTAGCTCTCGCCGTGCCCCACGACCAGCCCCGCCGAATTGCGGATGGGATAGGAGATCAGCGAGCCGTCCACAACGCCGTAGACCGAATTGCGCACCTTCTCGCCCGCGCTCTCGGCCACGGAATCCATCGCCAGCAGCTGCCGCTTTCCGTTCTCCTCGCGCGCGTCGAGCAGCGCCACGATGTGGCCCACGCGCAGATTGCACAGCGCGGTGTTGCCGGCCTTCATGTGCTGCCACAGCCGCTCGTGATCGTTGAGCAGACCCTCGCCCTCATAGCGAAAGCCACATTTTGCCGCGAAGCCGTTCTTCATCATGCCGTCCAGCATCACCGGGCGATCGGTGCCGTCGTCGCCGCGGCCGCCCACCGAGACGGACACCTCGGCCACCTCGTCGGGATTGAGCCGCGTGCCGTGCATCCATTCCACGGCGTGGGTCAGCGCGAATATGCCGCAGCCCGCATTGCTCAGGTTGCTGCCGTTGTGCTCGTATTCATAGGGGTGCGTCCAGTCGCGGCTCTTCTGATTGCAGAAGCGCAGCGTGCGGCCCAAGCAGTTCAGCAGGCAGGTCTTTTCGGTGTATTTCATATGCTTTTCTCCTTAAATGTCGGTCGTTTATCCTCTGTCGATGGTCGCCGTGGTGTGATAGCCCTCGCCCAGCTCGGAAATCGCCGCGTCGATGTCGCTGCGCAGCGCTTCGTCGCCGCGATCCACGTCGTAGGGCACAACCGCGTCGAAAATCAGCTCGACATGCCCGCCGCGATCCTCCGCGCGGAAATCGTGCAGCCGCACGCGCGGATCGATCGCCTGCGCCAGCAGCTCGCTCACGCGGCATTGCAGCGCCTCCGTGCGCCGGTCGCCCGAAACGACGGGATCCATGTGAATCACCGCCTCGCAGTCCAGATCGCGCCGAAGCCGCTGCTCGAGCGCCGTAATCTCGTCGTGCATGAGCAGTATATCGCCGTCGGCCGGCACCTCAACATCCAGCGTAATCATGCGCCGGCCGGGGCCGTAATCGTGAACGACCAGATCGTGAAGCCCCATGACATAGCGCGTGGAGAGCGCCTCGCTCTTTATCCGCTCCACCAGCTCGGGATCGGGCGGCATGCCTAGGAGCGGATTGACCGTATCCCGCGCCGCGCCAATGCCGGAAGCGATGATGAAGATCGATACGGCCAGACCCGCCCAGCCGTCGATGTTCAGGCTGGCAAAGCGCGCGATCAGCATCGCCGCGAGCACGACGCTCGTGGCTGCGGCGTCGCTCAGGCTGTCGGCGGCGGCGGCCTTCATCGCGGACGAATCGAGCTTTTTCGCCAGCAGCCTGTTATAGCCCCACATATAGCCCTTCACCAGCACGGAAAAGGCCAGTATGCCGGCAGTCAGCGCGGAAAAGGCCACGCTCTCGGGCGCAAAGATCGCCTCGGCAGACGATTTGAGCAGCTCCGCGCCCATGACGATGACGATCATGGACACGATCAGCCCGGCGACATACTCGATGCGGCCGTGCCCGAAGGGGTGCGTGGGATCGGCGCGCTTGCCCGAGAGGCGGAAGCCGATGAGCGTAATCACCGACGAGCCCGCGTCGGACAGGTTGTTGAAGGCGTCGGCCACAACGGCGATGGAGCCGCTCAGCAGCCCCGCCGCGAGCTTTAACGCAAACAGCAGTATATTGAGCGCGACGCCCAGCGCGCCGGCCGCCGTTCCGCAGGCCAGCCGCGACGCGGGATCGCCGCTTCTTTCGTACGCCCTGATAAGGCGCGCAAGCCACAATGACAGCATATAGCAATGAAACCTCCTGCGGCGTGCGCTTCAAAAGGGAGGCTGCAAATTTCAGATGGATCTTTCACCGGCTCAGAGCCTTCACCTCCGAGCGCGGCGAAAAAGCACCGGAATTGCAATCCACAAAGGATTTGAAACACGCGCCAGTTTCATGCTATTATACGCTTGCGCCGCAAAGCGCGCAACACTCCCCGCGCATTTTTACATACCGTCAGAGGCCTCGAACAGCCAGAACCGCGCGGGGCGGCGGACGAACGCTCCCTCGCGCCCGCCTGCCGCCCCATCGCCGCATTACGCGTATTTCTTTCTCAGCGCGTCCAGTACCTCGAAGGCCTTCGCGCCGTCGATCGCCATGTCCTTGCAGCCCGCCTCGATGCTCACGCGGCCCTCATAGCCGCCAGCCTTCAGCGCCTCAAAGATCACGTCGTAATCGTTGTCGTCGCCCGGCGCGGGGAAGTCGCGGCCGCCCTCGTCGCCCATGGAATGGCTGATGTGGACGTGCCTGAGCAGCCGGCCCGCCTGCGTCAGCGCGCTGAACGGCTCGTGGCCGCAGAGCATATGATGCGTGTCGCCCAGCGTGCCGATATGCGGCAGGTTGAGCAGCGCGCTCATTAGCGTGCCCTCGGTGACCAGATTCATGATGTTGCACTCGGCGCGCCGCAGCGGCTCGATGGCCACAGTGATGTCGTACTTTTCGCAGTATTCCTCCGCGATGGTGAGATAGCGCGCGATCTGCCGCCACGCCTCGTCCTGCGGCCAGCCCTCGGGCACGCCGCGCGCCGCGCCGCTGCCGAACACGACCACCTTCACGCCCATCTCGTGCGCGCGAGAAAACGCCTTCTCGAGATAGGCGCGGATGACGCTCTCGTCCACGTCGGGGCCGGTGACCCTCACGCGCCCCGGCAGCATACCGTTGCAGGCCTCCGCGCCGATGGGGGCGGCCTTCAGGATGTCGCGCTGGCGCGCGTATTCCTCATCGGAGAGATCCTCCAGCCACGCCAGGCTCATTTCGATAAAGTCGAAGCCCAGCCTGCCAACCAGCTCGGCATTTTCGGGCTTGGTGCAGACGCCCAGACGAATCATCGTTTTTTCCCTCCTGAAAGAAGCGGGGCGAGCCGCTTGGAACCCGCCCCGTCTCATATTTGATTTACTTGGCCTTGCTGCCGTAGGTGCCCTCGGTGTCCAGCGTGATGCTCACGTCCTCCTTGCGGCGGGAGGTCGCGCGGCGCTTGTCCAGCTCCTCGAGGAAGCGATCCTCGTCCAGCGGCAGCTCGACGGTTTCGCCCGTCCAGCTGGACAGATACATGGCGTTGGCCAGCGTCAGGCCGCGGATGCCCTCCACGCCCGAGGCGACCAGCGGCTCGCCGTTCATGATGTGCGCGGCAAAGGCGCGCAGAACCTCGACGTGCTGCGGGTTGAAGCCGTCGGTTTCAACCTTGATCTTCTCGCACTTGGGGGTGCC
>SFOF01000009.1 GCA_004552515.1 Clostridiales bacterium | reverse complement strand
ACGCGCGCTGGATTGTAAATACGGGGATAAAAAAGCGCGTATTGCGCTCATTTCTTAATGAAAATCGGTCTTTCACGATTGACGAACCGCGATAAAAGGTCTAAAATACAATAAGGTGAAATTGTTTATCGACAGGAGGATGCAATATGGCGACACCGGTCATTATGCCCCGTCAGGGTCAGTCGGTTGAAAGTTGTATCATTACCAAATGGAACAAACAGGTCGGCGACAGCGTTGCGGTCGGCGATATTCTGTTCTCCTATGAAACGGACAAGGCCGCTTTCGATGAGGAAGCCAAGGAAGCCGGCACCGTGCTGGCGATCTTCTTCAACGAGGGCGACGACGTGCCCTGCCTGACCAACGTCATGGTCATCGGCAACAGCGGCGAATCGTTCGCCGAGTTCGATCCCAGCGGCGCTTCCGCCGCCCCCGCCGAGGCCGCTCCCGCCGCCGAAGCCGCGCCCGCTGCGACCGAGGCTGCCGAAGCCGCCGAGGAAATCGCTCAGCCCGCCGTGGTCGTGGGCGATATGCACATCTCTCCCCGCGCCCGCGCGCTGGCCGAGAAGAGCGGCGCCGATCTCTCGAAGGTCGTGCCCACCGGCCCCGACGGCCGCGTCATTGCCCGCGACGTGCAGAAGCTGATCGACAGCGGCCTCATCGTCACCGCCGCGGCCCGCGCCGGCTATCAGGGCGGCGCTGAGGGCACCGGTCTGGGCGGCCGCGTCTCCCTGCGCGATCTGGAAAAGAAGAGCGAACCCGCGCCGGCTCCCGCCGCCGCTGCGCCCGCCGCTGCTCCCGCCCCCGCCGTGGAGCTGGGCGCGCCCGTGGACGACAGCTACACCGAGCCGATGAGCAACATGCGCAAGGTCATCGCCAAGGCGATGATGACCTCGCTGTCCTCCATGGCGCAGCTGACCCACAACATCAGCTACGACGCCACCGAGGTTCAGGCCGCCCGCAAGCTGTTCAAGGAAAAGGGCGAGAAGTTCGGCATGGAGAAGATCTCCATCAACGACATCATCATGTACGTCGTCGCCCGCACGCTGGCGATGCCCGAGCACAAGGCGCTCAACGCCAACCTGATCGACGACGGCAAGACCATGAAGTACTTCAGAGGCGTGCATCTGGGCATGGCGGTCGATACCGAGCGCGGCCTGATGGTGCCCACCATCTTCAACGCCGACAAGATGACCCTGAAGCAGCTCTCCGCCACCGCGAAGAAGCTGGCCAAAGAGTGCAAGGAGGGCAAGATCAGCCCTGACTATCTGCGCGGCGCCTCCTTCACCGTCTCCAATATCGGCTCTCTGGGCATCGAGTCCTTCACGCCCGTCGTCAACCCGCCGCAGACCGGCATCCTGGGCGTATGCGCCATCACGAACGGCGTGCGTGTCGAGGGCGGCGAGATCAAGGTCTATCCCAAGATGAACCTGTCCCTGTCCTACGACCATCGCGCCATGGACGGCACGCCGGCCTCGAAGTTCCTGGTTGACCTCAAGAACAACCTTGAAGCCTTCACGCTGATGCTGGCTCAGGGCTAAGCTCATCGTTCTTTCGGCGGAAAACGGGGCGTTCTTTCCCGCTTTCCGCCGTCTGACTGCCCGTTAAAAACGCTTTCAAAAATGCTTGATTGAAAGAAGGAACCTGCCAATGTTTGATCTGATCGTCATCGGCGGCGGCCCCGCCGGCTATCTGGCCGCCGAGCGCGCCGGCCACGCGGGTCTCAAGGTCGTCCTGTTTGAGAAGAACTCTCTGGGCGGCGTCTGCCTGAACGAGGGCTGCATTCCCTCCAAGGCGCTGCTCAATTCCGCAAAGCTGTATGAGCACGCGCTCCATTCCGAAAAGTACGGCGTGACCGTCGAGGGCGCGAAGCTCGACCAGAAGGCCGTGGTCGCGCGCCGCGGCAAGGTCGTCAAGACGCTGGTCTCCGGCGTGGGCGCGAAGATGAAGGGCGCGGGCGTGACCGTCGTCAAGGAAAACGCCGTCATCAAGGGCCGCGTGGAGGGCGGCTTCTGCGTGACCGCCGGCGGCAAGGACTATGAGGGCGCGAAGATGATCATCTGCTCCGGCTCCTCCGCGGTCGTTCCGCCCATCCCCGGCGTGCGCGAGAATATCGGCGGCTTTGTCGTCACCAACCGCGAGGTGCTCGAGCTGCCCGAGGTGCCGAAGAACTTCGTTGTCATCGGCGGCGGCGTCATCGGCCTGGAAATGGTCGCCTATTACGCCACCGCGGGCGCGAAGGTCACCGTGGTCGAGATGCTCGATCACATCGCCGGCCCGACCGACCGCGAAATCAGCACGCTGCTCCAGAAGGAGCTGGAAAAGAAGGGCGTCACCTTCCTGCTGAGCCACAAGTGCCTGGCCGTCGAGACGGGCAAGGTCATCGCTGAAGCGCCCGACGGCAGCAAGGTTGAAATCCCCGCCGACAAGGTGCTGCTCTCTATCGGCCGCCGCGCCAACGTTCAGGGCATCGGCCTTGAGAACATCGGCGTTGAAACCAACCGCGCCGGCATCATCGTGGACGAACAGGGCCGCACCAACATCGACGGCGTGTTCGCCGCGGGCGACTGCAACGGCCACGTCATGCTGGCCCACACCGCCTACCGCGAGGCCGAGGTGTGCGTCAACACCATCCTGGGCAAGAAGGACGTCATGCGCTATCACGCCAACCCGTCCGTCATCTACACCCAGCCCGAAATCGCCGCCTGCGGCCTGACCGAGGAAGAAGCGAAGGCGCAGGGCGTGGATTATGAGGTCAAAAAGCTGTCCATGCGCTATTCCGGCCGCTTTGTGGCCGAGAACGAGGGCGGCGACGGCCTGTGCAAGATCCTGGTGGACAAGAAGCACCGCAACATCATCGGCGTGCACATGATCGGCAATTACAGCTCCGAGATCATCTGGGGCGCGGCCGAAATGATCGAGCTGGAGCTGCGCGTCAAGGACGCGAAGGAAATCATCTTCCCGCATCCCACCGTGAGCGAAATCATCCGCGAAACGCTGTGGGAGTTTAACGACTGATTTTAGCGCCTGATTGGGAAACGCGGCGCGGAGCGGACTCCAAAGCCGTTTCGCGCCGGCTGATATTTGCAAGGATAAAGGAAAAGGAGTGACCTTCCCATGCCCAAGTCCCTTTACATCGATCCGGAAGTCGTCCGCAAGAGCGGCAAAATCACTTTCGAAGACATCCCGATGAACGTCTATCAGAAGACGGTCAAGGACGAGGTCGGCAACTTCACGAAGGAGCAGCTGGTCAACATCTATCGCGATATGCTGACTCTGCGCGAATTCGAAACCATGATCAACCTCATCAAGACCACCGGCGAGTACGAGGGCGTGGCCTACAACCATCCCGGCCCCGCTCACCTGTCTATGGGTCAGGAAGCCGCGGCCGTCGGCCAGGCGTTCCATCTGACCGCCGACGACTTCATCTTCGGCTCCCACCGCGGCCATTCCGACATTCTGGCCAAGGGTCTGTCGGCCATCGAAAAGCTGTCCGACGACGAGCTGATGGACATCATGAAGAATTTCCTGGACGGCAAGACGCTCGCCGTCGTCGAGAAGCAGCCCCATGACACCATCAAGGATCTGGCCATCGATTTCCTGCTCTACGGCGCGATGGCGGAGATCTTCGCCCGCGAAACCGGCTTCAACCGCGGCCTGGGCGGCTCCATGCACACCTTCTTTACCCCCTTCGGCATCTATCCCAACAACGCCATCGTCGGCGGCAGCGGCACCATCGCCATGGGCGCGGCGCTGTACAAGCGCGTCAACCGCAAGAAGGGCATCGTCATCGCCAACATCGGCGACGGCGCGCTCGGCCGCGGCCCGGTTCTCGAGGCGCTCAACATGGCCGGCATGGGCCAGCTGAACACCCTCTGGGAGGACGACATGAAGGGCGGATTGCCGGTGCTCTTCAACATCGTCAACAACCAGTACGCCATGGGCGGCCAGACCGTCGGCGAGACCATGGGCTACGACGCCCCTGCGCGCATGGGCGCCGGCTTCAATCCGAACCAGATGCACGCCGAGCGCGTGGACGGCTACAATCCGCTGGCCGTCATCGAGGCCTATGGCCGCAAGAAGGAACTGCTGCTCAAGGGCGAAGGCCCCGTGCTCCTCGACGTGCTGACCTACCGCTATGCCGGCCACAGCCCGTCTGACGCCTCCTCCTACCGCACCAAGGAAGAGATGGCGGCGTGGGAAGCCATCGATCCCATCAACACCTATCGCGCCCAGCTGATCGAGGCCGGCGTGGCCACCGCCGAGGAATGCGACGCCATCAAGGCGCACGTCAAGGCGACCAACCTGCGCAACTTCAAGCTGGCCATCGACGACAGCGTGTCCCCGCGCATGAATCTCGACAAGAACCCCGACGAGATCGCGGATCTGATGTTCTCCAACGGCCATGTCGAGGCGTTCTCCGACGCGAAGCCGGACGTGCTCATGCCCCTTGAGGAGAACCCGCGCGTTCAGGCCATCGCCAAGAAGGAACGCTGGGGCTTCGACGCGAACGGCAAGCCCGTCTCCAAGAACAAGGTCTATCAGCTGCGCGACGGCCTGTTCGAGGCCATTGCCGACCGCTTCTACAAGGATCCCACCATGGTCGCCTACGGCGAGGAGAACCGCGACTGGGGCGGCGCGTTCGCCGTCTATCGCGGCCTGACCGAGGCCCTGCCCTATCATCGCCTGTTCAACGCGCCCATCAGCGAATCCGCCATCGTCGGCAGCGCCGTCGGCTATGCCATGGCGGGCGGCCGCGCGCTGGTCGAGCTGATGTACTGCGACTTCCTGGGCTGCGCCGGCGACGAGGTGTTCAACCAGATGGCCAAGTGGCAGGCCATGTCCGCCGGCATCATCAAGATGCCCGTCGTGCTGCGTGTGTCCGTCGGCTCCAAGTACGGCGCGCAGCACTCTCAGGACTGGACGGCGCTGGTCGCCCACATTCCGGGCCTGAAGGCCGCCTTCCCGACCACCCCCTACGACGCGAAGGGTATGCTGGCCGCCGCTCTGGCGGGCACCGATCCGGTCATCTTCTTCGAGTCCCAGCGCATTTACGACGTCGGCGAGCAGTTCCATGAGGGCGGCGTGCCGGCCGAGTATTACGAAATCCCCTTCGGCAAGGCCGATATCAAGCGCCCCGGCAAGGACATCACCATCCTGACCTTCGGCGCCGTGATGTATCGCGCCCTGAAGGCCGCCGACGAGCTGAAGGAGAAGTACGGCATGGAGGCCGAGGTCATCGACGCGCGCTCCCTGGTGCCGTTCGACTATGACACCGTGCTCGAGTCCGTCAAGAAGACCGGCCGTCTGGTCATCGTGACCGATGCGTGCGAGCGCGGCTCCTTCGCCAGCGAGGTGGCGCGCCAGATCACCGAGATGGCGTTCGATTATCTCGACGCCGCGCCCACCGTGGTCGCCTCCCGCAACTGGATCACCCCCGCTCACGAGCTGGAGGAGTCCTTCTTCCCGCAGCCCAGCTGGATCCTCGACGCGATCGACGCGAAGATCGTCCCGCTCAAGGGCCATGTGCGCACCACCAACCAGGCGCTCAACGAGAAGCTGCGCAACGAGCGCCGCGGCGTGTAATTCTCTCCATCGCATGATATAAAGACCGCCGTCCTCCGCATCATCGCGGAGGACGGCGGTCTTCTTGCATTTTTCGCAAAACCGGCGCGAAAGGCGGCGTTTTTTCCGTTTCAGTAAACGTCCTTCATCACGACGGCGCGCAGATAATCATTAAACGCGTCATACCGCGCCTGATTGATGGGCGCGGGCGCGGACATGATCACCAGCTCGTGCCCCTCGCAATCCGCATGATAGGCGGGATGAACGTGCGGATAGGGATTGGCCCGAAAGTGCGCGCGCTCATAAAAGCCCCTGCGCCGGATGGAAATCTCGTCGATGGGCGGATCGATCTCCAGAATGACCGTCTTGCCCGACGCGCCCAGCAGCTCGAGCGCGCGGGAGCCATAGCCACAGCCGCGTTTGTCCGGCTCGATGCAGAAATGCTCGACATAGATAAAATCGTCCGTCTCCCAGCACAGCAGCAGCCCGACGAATTCATCGCCGTCATAGATCAGATCGAACCGATAGGCCGGATGCGCGAGAATCGCCGCCTGAGACGCGGCCTCGCGCTGCTCATGGCGGGGGAAGCTCCGCCGGTACAGCGCCCGCGCCGTTTCATAGCGCGGGTCATGGCAGTCGGTCAGTCGTTCAAATCGCATGGTTCTTTCCTCCTTTGAATAGAAAATGGGACGCGTCCTCCGCGGACGGCGCCCCTTCATAATGCCGTTTTACGCCTCGCTCTTGCCGTTGAGCGGCTTCATGGCCAGATAGCGCGGCACGAACGCGATCAGCCCGACGCCCGCCACAATCGCCATCAGCAGGAAGCCCTTCTGCACGCTGCCCATCGCGTCGGCCACCAGACCGCCGCCCAGTATGCCGAACACGCGCGCAATGCCGAAGCCCACCACCGAGATGAGCATCTGGCCACTGGCCTTCAGCTCGTCCGGAATGGTCGCGCTGACGTATTTGGCCATGCTCACCGTCATGACGATGAAGCCCCAGCCGTGCAGCAGCTGGCTGGCCATGACGGCGTATACATTATGGCACGTTCCCAGGATCGTCCACCGCAGCGTAAGCGCAATCGCGGCGATGCTGAGCAGCTTGCCCACGCCCAGCCTTTCAAAGAGCCGGTCGGCATTGAGCAGGAAGGGAATCTCACTCATGGCCGACATGAAATAGCACAGGCCCAAGAGGCGGCTGCTCCCGCCCGGCATCGAGGTGAAATAGATCGAAAAGAAGCTGTAGAAATAGCCCATCGTCAGCTGAAGCAGCATGAGCAGTATAAGCAGCCCCGGCATATGCTTCATTTTGAGGATGGCCGTCATGTTCATCTTGCGGCCCGTGGAGGACTGATGCCCCTCCGTCGGCGGCAGGACGCGCGTGGAGACGAGCACCATCATCAGCATGATCGCCGTCATATAGACCACAAGGTTCATGCGTCCGGGCGTGAGAATCAGGCCCCAGACGAGGTTGGTCAGCGCGAAGGAAATCGTGCCCATCATGCGCAGCGGCCCGAAAGCGTGATTTTCCGGACTGAGCGCCTCCAGCACGATGGAATCGCCCATCGGCTGAATGGAGGTATACACCGAGGAAAACAATATGCTCATCGGCAGCAGCCACCAGAACGAAGCCGACACGCAATAGAGCAGCACCAGCGCCGCCGAAGCGACGATGAGGAAGCCCAGCACGCGATTCCGGCTTTTGGCGCGATCGCCCACAGTGCCCCACAGCGGCTGTGTGAAGATCGAAATGAGCGGCGTGAACGCCAATATGACGCTCAGCATCGCCGTGCTCATGCCGGTCGCCTCAAAATACTTGCTGGCATAGCCCTGATAGATGCCGTTGGCCATATAGTACATTCCCAAAAACCAGCCGTATCGCCACGGATAATTCTTCGTTTTCATGCCGCCGCCCCTTTCACGCCCGCCGCGTTGTCATACCGGGCTATTGTAGCAGAATATTGTTGATTTTGAAAGCATGGCGCGCCGTAAAGCGGCGATCAAGCGCCCATTCATCACAAAAAAAGGAAGTGACGCGCCCTTGAAACGCCTGTATCGCCCCATCGCCTGGCTGCTGCTCTGCGCCGCCGCCGCGCTGATCGTCCTCTATCCCGCGGGCGACGCCGATCAGAAGCGCGAGGCCGCCATCCGCGCGCGCTACGGCGGCTTTTCGGGCGTGCTGCGCCTGTGGACGTGCGAAGACTTAAGTCCGCTCTCCGGCTGGCTGAACGGCCGCATCGCCGCGTTCGAAAAGCGGCACGGCGGCGTGTATATTCAGCTTTCCGAGGTGGACGAAGCCGCGCTCGGGGATTTCGCCGCCGGGCGCGTCAATCCGCCAGATATGCTGCTCTTCCTGCCCGGAATGATCGAGGAAACTGCGTTTCTCCTGCCGCTCGAGGATGATTATGCCCTGCGCGCGGGGCTGGAACGCGCCGGTACGCTCGACGGAACGCGCTATGCGCTGCCCGTGGCGATGGATACCTACGGCCTCGCCTATAACCGCGCCCTGCTCGGCGCGCTGCCCGCCGACTGGAGCGCGCTCTCCGAACGCCCCGCCGCGTCGAAATCGTTCAAAAAGCAGGCCGAGTCCTACTGGCTGGACTGGCCGCGCGATACGGACGCGCAGAGCTGGTCGGCCGCGCTGATCGCCCTCTTTTCCGGCACGGCCAGCGGCGAGACAGCGCGTCAGGGCGCGCCGGCTGGAGAAGGGCTTGACCTCGGCCTGAGCCTGCCGTCCGATCCGACGCAGCCGCCGGCCGAAGCGCCCCGCGCCGAGACGCTCATCGAAAACCGTCTGCCGAATATTCTCCCTGACAGTTTTCGCCGCGACGCGTCGGTTTATGCGTCGTTTACACGCGCGTCGCTCACGGCCATGCCGGTCACAGCGCGCGAGATTCGCCGCTTGACGACGCTTTCGGACAGCGGCAGGGCGCCGGACTGGGCGGCGGCCGCGCCCGGCGCGGCGTTCACCGATCAGATCGCGCTGCTGGCCATAACGAACTGCGAGCGCACGGCGCTTCCCGAACGACAGGCGCTCTGCCGCGAGTTCGCGCTTTTCCTGCTCGCGGAGGACGCACAGCGGACGCTCACCGCGGCGCAGGCGCTGCCGGTCATCGACACGCCGCCGCTCTACGCCGGCGCGAACGGCCTGAGCGCGCTGGAAAGCGGCCTGAGCGGCCAGACGATCGCCGCGCCGCCCGCCTTTGACAACGCATGGCGGGAACGCGCCGCCGCGCTGGCCGACCGAATGGTCGCGGGAGATATCACCCCGCAGGCGGCATGGGACGCGCTGAAGGACACGCTGAATGCAGGCGGCGCGCCATGAATGAAAGCAGCCCGCAATGAACCGCCGCGTTTCAACCGCCGCGCCGATGCCCACGCCGAATGAGCTTAGACACGCTGTATCCAAACGCCGCGCCATGAGTAAAAGCGGGCCTTACGGCGATTCGCCGTGCTTCGACGCTGCGCTGAAAGGCCATCCGAACGCCGAATGAGCTTCACCATAGCCTTGGACACGCTGTATCCAAACGCCGCGTCAAAGCCGCCCATTGAACACGCTCAAAACCGTGCGCCGGCATAAAAAGCGCGGGGGACGCTGAAAGGAAAGCGTCTCCCGCGCACATTGCGGCCGATCAGTCCTCGGGGATTTCGATGGCCAGCTCGTGACCGGCCTTCGCGGAACGGCAAATGCCGTCGATGATGGCCTGATTGTAGATGATCTGGCTGGTGGGCACCGGCGAGGCCGTGCCGTTCTTCACGGCGTCCAGGAAGGAGCGCACCTTGCGGTCGAAGTTGGACAGATCGTCCTTGCGCGGCACGATCGGGATGACCGTTTGAACGTGCGAACCGGCCACGTCGTGATAGAGCGTCATCGGGCCGCCGACCGTGCCGTTCCAGCAGTCGGTCGAGGGGATGCGCAGCGCGCCCTCGGTGCCGAAGATGATGGTATCGCCGGGGGTGTCGACGTGCATGGCCCAGGCGATGCGGAAATCGAGAATCACGTCGCCCTCAAGGCGGATGAACGCCGCGGCGAAATCATCCACGCTGAACACGGCGGCGCGCTCGGGGATGGTGTATTTCGGGTTCTTGCCGAAATAGTCGGAGGTGTAGCCGGTGACGGTCAGCGGCTTGGGATAGCCAATGGCGTTGAGCACCATGTCGAGCGAATAGCAGCCGATGTCGGCCAGCGCGCCGATGCCGGCGGTCTCATCCATGATGAAGCTGGTCTTTGTGGCGCAGGGAATGCCGCGGCGGCGGCCTCCGCCAGTCTGTATGTAGTACACCTTGCCCAGCGCGCCGGATTCCACGATGCGCTTGATCATCTGCATATTCTCGTCAAAGCGGGGCTGGAAGCCGATGGAGAGCACCTTGCCGCTCTTCTTCTCGGCGCGGCGCATCTCGACGGCCTCGTCCAGCGTGACGCACATGGGCTTTTCGAGCAGCACATGAACGCCGTGCTCCAGCGCGGCGATTGTGCAGCAGGCGTGCTGGCGGTTGTAGGTGCAGACGCTCACCGCGTCCAGCTGCTCCCTGTCCAGCATTTCCTTATAGTCGGCGTAGATGTGAACGCCCTTCACGCCGAACTCCTCGAAGAACGCCTCGGCGCGGCCGGGGATGATCTCCGCCGCCGCGACCAGCTCCACGTCGGGCATCTTGAGATAGCTCGCCATGTGGGCATGGGCGATGCCGCCCGTGCCGATGATGCCCACGCGCAGCTTTTTGCTCGCGTCGATCGCTTCCTTCTCGACGGCCTGAGTGAACTGGCTCAGCACCGCGTCCGAATTCTGATTGGCCATAGGTATATCCTCCTTCATTCAAGCGATTGCGCCTGATTATTGCTTCAGGCAGGCCTCCACGCAGGCGATTTCCTGCTCCTGCGCGGGCTTAACGTCGCCGTCCATGGCGAAATAGTTGTCCACCAGGTCCGTCCAGAATTCATTGGGCGCGGTCTTTCGGAACTCCTTCAGATAGGCGCGGCGCTCCTCCTCCGTGCCGGGATGATCGCGCAGCAGCAGCCATTCGGCGTTCCAGTACGTGCGCACCTTCCGCTCCGCCTCATAGCGGGCGCGGTTGGCGGGCAGCAGCTCCTCCCATCCGGGCAGCGAATCGACACTCAGCGCGGTCGGCTCGTCCACAAGCCCCTGCGCGGCCAGGAACAGATGCGCCATGCACACATGGCCGAACTCGTTGGGATGCACGCGGTCGGCGCGGATCATGGGATGCGCGGCGTTCAAAAAGCGGATGGGCGCGTGCAGATTGACGAAATCCGAGCCGGTCTGCGCGGCGATGCGGCGGTTGATCTCGCCCAGATATTCAAGGCCCGCATCGCAGCCGATCTTGTCCAGCGCGCGGGGATCGGTCGATTCGTCATAGATCGTGGGCGTGACGAAGGTCAGCCTCACGCCGCGCTCCAGCAGCAGGCTGGTCAGCGTGCGCAGGCGCTTTTCGTAATTGCCGATGGCCTCCATGCGCTTGGCGGGCTGCTTGTCGGCAATGTCGTTTTCTTCAGGCTTGATTTCATACAGGCCGCGCCAGACGTCGTTCATGCCCAGCATGATGACAGCGTGGGTGGGCTTGTAGTTCTCTCCGTTGCCCCGATCGTAGTATTCCAGCGCGCTGGTCGTCGAGCCGCCGGAAATGCCCGCGTTGTACATCCGAATATCGCTCTTGGGGAAATGGCGCAGATAGTAATCATAGATATGGGCGATCCATATGCCGCCGCAGGTGATGCTGTCGCCGATAAACACGACGCGCGCGTGGTCCGGGAAACGATTCATGGCTTTTCATCCTCTCAAACAACCGCCGTCGGGCGGCGCTTTTGCTTACGCCCTTTTCTGGTTCTCGCGTCCGGCCTTTTCGGCGCGCTTCAGGACGTTCCACAGGTTCAGGCCGGCGATCTTTTCAACGTCGCTCTCGCTGTAGCCGTGCTTTATGAGCAGATTGAGCAGCGCCGGGAAGTCGCCCGGATGCCCCAGCCCCTCCGGCCATTCGTCGATGCCGTCGAAATCCGAGCCGAAGCCCAGCACGTCGATACCGCCCATCTCGGCAATGCCGTCGATATGGCGCAGCACGTCGTCCAGCGTGGCCCTTTCGCCCTCGCGCAGGAAGCTCGAATAGAAGTTGATGCCGATAAAGCCCTTCTTTTCGATGATCGCCTTCACCTGCTCGTCGGTGAGGTTGCGGCAGTGCCCGCACAGCTTCTTGAGGTTCGAATGGCTGGCGATGGGCGGCAGAGACGCGTGCTCCACGATGTCCCAGAAGCCCGCCTCGTTGAGGTGCGACGCGTCGGCCAGTATGCCCAGATAGTCCATCTCGCGCAAAAGCGTAAGGCCGAACGGCTTGAGCCCCTGCGTGGACTGCGACTTGGCCGAATAGCCGATTTCGTTTTCGTGGTTCCAGGTAAGCGCGATCATGCGGATGCGCGCCTCGTTATAGAACTCGTACAGCCGGTTGATATTGCCCTCCAGCATCTCGCCGCCCTCTATGGAGAGAACGCCGTGCGGCGTTTTGGGCGGCTCGCCGGGCAGGTCGCCCAGATAGAGCGGCACGCCCAGCCGCTCCTTATTGTCCAGCATGGCGCGGCCCTTTTCGTAGGGCTGGCCGCTCATGCCGCGGCTGCCGGCGAACATGGCGAAGGTTTGCAGCCCCACGCCGCCCTGCACCAGCCGCTCGGGCGTAATCATGCACTTTTCAGGATCCATATTCTGCACGGCGATGCTGTAGAGCGTATCGCAGTGCGCGTCGGCAACAAACATAGCTATTCACCCTCCGTTGTGTCGTTTTGCTGATATTTTTTCCGATAGGCGCTGGGGCTGAGCCCCGTCATGGCGCGGAACCGGCGGGAAAAATAGTTCTGATCGGGAAAGCCCACGTTGACGGCCAGACTGCCGATCGGAATCTCGGACGATCTGAGATATTCGCACGCGCGCTCGATGCGGCGGCGCGTGATATAGTCGGTCACGCTCTCCCCGACGGCGCGCCTAAACAGCCGCGTCAGGTGCGCCGCGGTGATGTGCAGCTCCCGCGCCACGTCGCCCGCGCCGATGGGCAGGCTGAAGTGATCGTCGATATACTTGCGCGCACGCTCAACGTGCGTCGGCTCACAGGCGGCGCAGTAGCTGGACAGCGCGTCCTCGCCCAGCCGGCTGACCAGATAGCGAAACGAATTGTCCAGCAGCGCGGCCGCGTCCCACAGATCGCTCAGCGCGACCTCGGGCAGCTCAAAATAGCGCGCCTTCAGCGTCTCAACGCCCCTGCCGAACGGCCGCAGACACTTTTCGACCGACGGCCAGCCCAGCCCGCCCCTGAGGCGGCACTGCCCGACGAACGCCTCGCCGATCATCCGCTCATCCAGCATGATGGGCACGACCAGCTCGCACAATCCGGCATGGCAGGTATGCAGGCAGGCGCGTCCCTCGCGCTCCGCCTGAGCCACGCCCTCGATCACGTCGCTCTGTATGCAGGCCGCACGCCCCTCGGGCAGCATCCGCACCGCCGTACAGAAGGCCGATTCATGCCGCCAGTCGATGTTTTTAGCGCCGTCCAGCGTGCGCAGGCGGTTGAGATCGTACAGACAGACGCTCAGTCCCGTCAGCCGCGTCACCGCGCCGATCGTCCGGCTGATGTATTCAGCCGACCACGCGCCGATGTCCTCATCCTGCATCCGACCACCTCCGCGCCGCTATTATAGCACACGCCGCCGCCCGCCGCAATGTTTCCCTTCCAACAAGATCAAAAAAATGCTAATTGACGCACTGTTTGTCGCTGTGCGCGCCCTGTAAAGTCTGCTATGATGATTTTGAAGAGAGCGACAGGAGGGGAAGCACCATGAGTTCCATCGTTTACGTCGTTTCAAACGGCTGCACGCTGTGCGGCATGTGCATGAGCGAGTGCAGCCGCGGCGCCATCAGCATGACGCGCGAGGGCGCGCGCATCGATCCCGACAAATGCGTGGGCTGCGGCCGCTGCGCGCGGAACTGCGCGTCCGAGGCCATCGCCCGCGCAGCGCGATAACGCACTTCATAAGGAGGAGAACAGCATGATCGAACTGAAGAAAACTCAAAACGGCATTGAAATGGCTGCGCGCGAAATTCCCATCGCCGGCCAGTGGGACGTCGTGGTCGTGGGCGGCGGCATGGGCGGCGTGGGCGCGGCCATGGCAGCCGGCAAGCGCGGCTGGAAGACGCTGCTCATCGAATCGATGGGCGCGCTGGGCGGCCTGGCCACGATGGGGCTGGTGAACATTCCGCTGGACTTCGTTTCCGGGCTGGGCGTCGAGATGATCGACGAGCTGGAGAAGATCGACGGCCACTGGCACCGCAACACCGACCCCGAAAAGCACAAGCTGGTGCTCGACCGGATGCTGGAAAAATACGGCTGCGACGTGCTGCTCCAGATCACGGTCATCGATTCCATCGTCGAAAACGGCGCGATCGCCGGCGTGGTCGTGCAGACGAAAACCGGCCCCGCGGCGATCCTGGCGCGGCGCGTCGTGGACGCCTCGGGCGACAGCGACGCGGCGTTCTTCGCCGGCGCGCGCACGGTCAGCGGCCGCCCGGGCGACGGCATGAGCCAGGCCTGCTCGCTGGAATTCACGCTGGGCGGCGTAGACTGGGACGCGTATCTGTCCTCCGATCTCAAAAAGACCGACCCCAAGTGGATCCGCACCATCCGCACGGCGCTCGAGAACGGCGATCTGCCCTATGAGGTGGACAATCACCTCAACTGGATTACGCATCTGCCCGGCCGCCCGCAGCACTGCGGCAGAGACGAGGTGAGCATCTGCCTGGCGCACAGCCGCAACTGCTTCCCGCTGCGCATGGGCGAGATGAGCCGCATGTTCCGCGAGGGCCGCGAACAGGTTGATTTCCTCGTGCGCTTCATCAAAAAGTACATCCCCGGCTTTGAGAACTGCTACATGAGCGCCACCGCCGCGATGATGGGCGTGCGCGAGAGCCGCCGCGTCATGGGCGAATATGTGCTGACCGCCGAGGACATCGCGCATCTGCGCAAGTTCGACGACGTGATCTGCATCAGCACGCACGGCTACGACGTACACAACTACGACGGCCCCGGCAACATCAAGTGGGCCGAGATGGAAATCGACGGCAGGACGCAGTACGTCATCTGCAACGCGGGCGGCTTCGGCGCGACCACGCCCCCGCCGAACGGTATGCCCGTGGTCAACGTCCGCGGCGAATCCATGGAGAACGCCGTCTTCGAGACGAACGGCTACTATGACATCCCCTATCGCTGCCTCGTGCCCGAGAAGCTGGACAATCTGCTCGTGGCCGGACGCAATCTGTCCTCCGACGTGAACGCGCAGTCCGGCTCGCGGCTGATCCTCGCCTGCCTGAACATGGGCGAAGCCGCCGGCACCGCCATGGCCATATCGCTGGCCGAGAACATCCCCCCGCGCGCCGTGGACGTAAAGGCGTTACAGGCCGAGCTGATCGCCTCGGGCTGCAACATCGGCCAGAATATGCGCGCGATTCCCGGCGTCGATCCCAACGCGTCGTTCGAGGATCGCTATGTCAATCCCGAGCTGGTCGGCTCCAACCGCCAGCGCGGCGGCTACGAGCGCTCGCTTGAAGAGGTTTCCGCGCCCTGGGAAAAGAAATAACGCCGCTCGATTCTGCGCGGCACTCAAATCCCAGGACTTCGCCGCGCTCCGGCAAAGCGCAATCCCGTAAAGGGATTTCGGCGTCCGATGATACAGCAAAGCCGCCGCTCACGGTTATGGCCGGAGCGGCGGCTCTATTATGTGTTTTGCTTCAGCGCTTCCCATTCGCGGCGCAGCATCGCATAGACGACAAGATCATAAAACGCGCCGTCCGGCAGCTTTTGGCTCTCGCGCAGCACGCCCTCGCGGACGAAGCCGCACTTCTGCGCGACGCGTCCGGACGCGGGATTCTGCGGCGCATGACAGATTTCAACGCGGTGAACGCCGACCTCCGCAAAGAAAAAATCCCTCACCGCGCAGACGGCCTCGCTCATCAGCCCCCTGCTCCACCAGCCGTATCCCAGGCAGTAGCCCAGCTCGACCGATTCGTGCCGCTCGTTCAGACGCATGCCGGCAAGCCCGCCCACCGGCTGGCCGCCGCAGACGATCGCCCAGTTGTAATAGTCCGCGCGCTCATAGCCGGCGCACCAGCCCTCGAGCAGCGCGCGCGTATTTTCGACCTGCCCGTGCGGCCGCCAGGTGAGATGGCGCGTCACGCGCGGATCGTTCGCCCAGTTGTCGAACATGGCCTGCGCGTCGGCGATTTCAAAGCGACGCAGCGTCAGGCGGGGCGTGGTAAGGGTTGCGGTTCCCTTGTGGTTCAGCATGGGCGCATCTCCCTTCAGCGTGCGTTTGAAAAAGGATGAGCTGCAAATTCAATCAGCTCTTTCGTAAAGACATCTTGGAATCCTGACGGCGCTCAATCCGAAAAATAGCCGTTCGGAGAAGACTTCGGACGTACCTTCAGCACTTCGTCAGCCTGACCAGCCAGGCGTGCGGCAGCAGCTTGGCCAGCACGCGATAGAATTTATAAAAAAACGTCGGCGTGTAGACGGCCCTGCCGCGAAAGGCCTGACGAACCGCGCCGTCCGCCGCCAGAGAGGCCGAAATGTGGGGCAGCGTGTCGAACGTTTGGGAATGACCGCCCGATATGCCCGCCACATCCAGAAATTCCGTGTCCATAGGCGCGGGGCAGAGCGCCAGCACGTTGATGCGGCGCGCCTTCAGTTCCTCGCGCAGCGCCCGCGACAGACTGGCCACAAACGATTTCGTCGCGCCGTAAACGGCCATGCGCGGCGTGGGCACAAACGAGGCGATCGAGCTGACGTTGATGATCACGCCGCCCCGCCGGATATAGGGCAAAACCAGCGTACACAGCGCCGTCAGCGCGCCGCAGTTGAGCGTCACCATGCCCGCCTGAGAGGGCACGTCGCCCTCGGCCATGTCGCCCAGTATGCCGTAGCCCGCGTTGTTGATCAGCAGCTCGACCTCCGGCCTGCGCTCCTGAAGGAAGCGCGCCAGCGCATCATAGCTTTCGGAGGAGGCCAGATCCAGCGGCAGGATCGTCGTCTTTTTGTCCGGCATTTCCGCCGCCAGCGCCTCCATGCGCTCCCGGCGGCGGGCAATCAGCACAAATTCGTCGATTTCCGGCCTTTGCTCCCGAACGGCGCGCACAAATTCGCGCCCCAGTCCCGAGGATGCGCCGGTGATAATCGCCATGCTCATAAGCTCAATTCTCCTTATCCAATATCAGATGCGCGGGCAGCGTGAGATACGCCGCCGCGTCCTGCAGCAGCGCGCGCGCCGCGCCGCCGTCCAGCCGCGCCGGATCCCAGCAAATCGACAGCCTATCCGCGCCCACCCACAGGCAGGCGGCCTTCTCGAGCGGGGGCAGGCAGGCGATTTCGCCCGATTCCGCGTCCGCTTCGATCACGATTTCGGCCAGCGCCTCCGCGCATCGGCAGCACAGCCGCAGCAGCGTCTCGCGCGGGACGTTCAAAAGCCGCGCCGTACGCTCCAGCTCGGCGGGGTCATAGCGGCGGGTTCTGAACGCCGGCACGACCGGCCGCGCGGGAGATTCGGCGATGTCAGTCTCAGCTTCTCCGGCAGGCGCTTTGAGCGGCTCCGCATCGGGAAGCGTCTGACGCACCTCCGCCGGTTCGACGGGTGCGCTCTGCGCTTCTGACACGTCGATCGGCGCGCCGTCTATAGCCTGCGCCGAATCGGCTTCGTCATCCGCGGGGATTTCGCACATCTTATCGTCAGCTGGACTATCGCCGCCGGACGCGGCGGATTCGTCAGGACGCGCCGCGTCGCCGTTCTGCGCCGGTTCATCAGCGGATGAAGGCTCGGCGGCATCGCGCGATTCGGCTTCCCCGTCCCGCAATGACGGCCCGGCTGATAGAAGCGCGCCGGTATCATTCGGTTCGGCTCCACCGGCGTCGAGCGCGGCGGTCTGCTCGTCCCGAACGTTATCCTCGCCGCGCAGCGCCGCTTCGAAATCCTCATGCGGCGTTTCGAGCGCGTCGCCGTACAGCTCCTCCCAGTCGTCCGGCACCTCGCAGGACTCGTATGCGTCCAGCGGATTTTCGGCCACGACGCAGATTTCGCCCGACCTGAGCGCATAGCGCAGCGCTCCGGCCAGCTCGCGCGGATTCTTCGGCGCCATGACGCGCGCGCCCGCCATCGCCGCGGGATGCCGGTCGCTCACGCGCACGACCATGGGCGGCGCCTTGTCCGCGCCGATCGAGCGCAGCGCCGCCGCAAAGCGCTCCGACGCATTTTCAAGCGCGTGCAGATCGAGCACCGGCAGCGCCCCGGCCCGCGCGCAGCCCACCGCGAAGGGCAGCTGCACATCGTCGGCCTCGGGCAGCGTCAGCCGCTTCGTAAAGGAGAGCGGCCTGGCGGTTCTGTCTGGCTCGACATAGATCACAATGACGTTTTTCAAATGCTGCGCCGCCTCGTCGAGCGCCAGTCGGGCGGCTTCAGCGCTGTTCATGATGCTCATTTCAGTTCCTCCGGCATGGCATAGCCCTCCACAATCAGCACGCTGTCCAGCCGCTCAAGCGGCCCGCTCTCCGCGTCCTCATCGTCCGAAAGCTGATCCACGACGCACTCGATCAGCGTCGAGCCGTCGCCCTCCCGCGCGCGATCCACGGCCAGCCGCAGCGCCGGCATCAGCTTCATGACGCTGCGCCCGTCCGCCGGCACACAGGAGACGTCAGCCGCCATGACGCGCGAGGACAGCTCGTCCAGCTCACTTTCACGGCAGGCGCAGAGCATGATCAGCGGCAGACCCAGCGCCGCCGCCATCTCGAGCGCGCGGTCAAGATGACGGCCGTCCACCCAGGCCGCGATCACCGCGTCCTCGCCGCGCCTTTGCAGCGCATAGGCCGCGCCTGCCGCCGCCAGTGCGTCCGTGGCCGCGACGCTGTTGCGCGCCGCCGTCTCGCCGACCGGCTCAACGTGCTCCCCGAGGGCAAACAGATCGCCCTCCTCCAGCAGCCCCAGCGTCACCGCCGTGGCCGCCGCGCGCTCGTCCGCCGCGCCGAAGCGCAGCAGCAGCGCCCTGATTTTCAGCAGCAGTTCTCTCATAGCGACACCCGTCCTCCCGTTGATCAAAGGATGCTTTGCCCTTATTATACCATGATTATCGGCCCTTTGGCCCGTCTGATCCCATTATACCGTCTTTCCGCGCGCCGCGCAATCCCCGCGCGCAAAAAGCGGCCCTCCGGCCCGTCCTGAGCCGAAGAGCCGCGCCCTGTCCGCCGCTTATTCAAATTTGAAGCCCGCCGCCTCCATATCGCGCTTAAAGGCCGCGCGCTCGTCCACGCCGAACGTCTTACCCGGATAGGCGACATGACCCGCGTCATAGCCCATGATCTCAAACGCTTCCTTGATCGAGGCGATGCAGCCGTACTCGAGCAGCACGGCGATGACCCTGTTGATGCGCACCTGAACGTCGCGCGCCCGCTGGATCTCACCCGCGCGGAAGGCCGCGTACAGCTCGAGGAACCATTCGGGCATGAGGTTGTAGGTGGAGCCGATGCCGCCGTCCGCGCCCATGAGCAGGCCGAGCACCAGCATCTCGTCCGGGCCGTTGATGACGTTGATGTCGCCGCCGTTCAGCTCGGTAATACGCTGCATATTATAGTAGTTGAACATGGTGTATTTAAGCCCGGCGACGCCGTCGATCCTCATGGCCTTCTCCATAAAGCGCACGGGATCGCTCTTGAGAAGCCCTGTGCAGTAGACCAGCACCGGCAGCGAGGACGCGTCGGCCAGGCGCTTGTAGTAGTCCAGCACCTGCTCGTCGGTATAGGCGGTCACATAGTTGGGCACCATGGAGGAGATTGCGTCGCAGCCGATCTGGCCGGCATGACGCGCCAGACGCACCGCCTGCGCGGGATCGACCGCGCCCACATGATTGATCACCGCGCCGCGGCCTTTGCACACGGAAACAGCCGTCTCGGCCATATCCCGGCGGGTGGCTTCAGGCAGGAACAGGCCCTCGCCGGTCGCGCCGTTGACATAAAATCCCTGAACGCCCGCGGCCAGCTCGCGCTCAAGCAGGCGGCGCGCCGAGTCGGCCTTGAGCGCGCCGTTTTCATCGAAGGGCGTGATGAACGCCGGCATAATGCCGCCAAACTGCTTGTTTTTCATAAAAATGCTCTCCTTTGCATTACAATATACCATGCTGCTTCATCCATTGGGCCGCCATGGCCACGTCGCTGACCAGCGCGCCGTCCACATGGATGGTCAGGAAGCGGTCGAGCGACTCGGGCGTGCCGTCCATGCCCCTTTCGGGCGTGTTGCACATAATCCAGACCTGATCCGCCCCGGCCTTATGCACCATGTCCGGCGTGATCTCATGAAGCCAGTCCTCCCACAGGCGGATGATCCCCGCGCCGCCCGCAATGAAATCGGGATACATCGTCCGCGCGGGCATGAAGGCGAGGATGTGATCCTTCGGCGTAAAGCGCTTCACAGCCTCGAGCATCTCGAGCGATTCCACGCCGAATATGAACTCGACCGGCGCGCGCTCGAAGCGCTCGATGAGATCGGACCACGGATGATACTCCTTGACGTGCAGGAGGATGGGCGTCCTTTTGCGGTAGGCCGCCGTCAGCTCGTCCAGCGTGATCACCGCGCGGTCCACGTCCGCGAGCGCGCCGCGCATTTCCTCGAGCGTCACGGCCGATACGGCGCGGCGATCGCCGGTCAGCCGCTCGAGCGTGTCGTCGTGATAGATGACGTATTGTCCGTCTCCCGTGCGGCGCACGTCGCACTCGACGGCGTATATCCCCGGCTGCGCGCTGTATTCCAGGCTGGCGACCGAGTTCTCCGGACAGCCCGGCGTTTCGTTGCGATGGGCGATGATCTTCATAGGCGATTCCCTCCCACAATGCTCTCACCCTGAGTTTATCACGCGCCCTTCCGTCTGTCAAGCGCATTGACACAGACGCCGCTATGGTGCTACAATATATTCTGATAAAAAGCGCTTTTTGAGGTGAGGCTCTTGAAAATCGACGCGCTGCGCCGCCCTTTCGCGCCCGGAACCTACGACCGCCGCTATGTGCCCGTGGCCGACGGCTTCCGCGTGCTGTGCGTGCTCTTTGTGGGCTGGTTCCACATCTGGCAGCAGTCCTGGCTCAACCCCATGCTGGAGATCGGCGGCCTCAGGCTCGATCTGAGCGGCCCCGTGCGCGCGGGCTATATGCTGGTGGACATGATGATCCTGCTCTCCGGCTTTCTGCTGTTCCTGCCCTACGCCCGTTCGCGCGAGGACGGCGAGCCGCTGCCCGATCTCAGGGCCTACTACACCCGCCGCGCGCTGCGCATACTGCCCAGCTATTATCTGTGCGTGCTGATCACGTTTTTCCTCTACGGCCTGCGCGGCTATTCGTCGGTGCGGTCGATGCTGCTCGATCTGATCGGGCATCTGACGTTCACGCACAATCAGTTCTACGAGAGCTATATCGGCACGCGGCTGCCAGGCGTATTGTGGACGCTGGCCGTCGAGGTGCAGTTTTACCTCATCGCGCCGCTGATCGGACGCGCCTTCATAAGGCGGCCGTTCGTAACCTACGCCTGTATGACCGCCGCCGCGTTTTTCTATCGCTTCGTCTATGTCGCGGGGCTGTCCGATTCGTCGCTGTATTTCAACCGCCTGCCCGCCATGCTGGACGTCTATGCCAACGGGATGCTCGCGGCCTGGGCGTTCGTGCGGCTGGGGAAGCGCAAGCGGCTCAGAACCTCCGCGCTGGCCGGCTGCCTCGGCACGCTGGTCTGTATTCTGGCGATCTGGGGCGTATACCGCATAACGAGCGTGCAATATCGTATTCCAAACGGTTATCAGGCCATCCGCTGGGGGCAGATGATCTATCGCTTCCCGCTGACAGCGCTGGGCGCGCTGTTCCTGATCGGCGGCAGCTTCGCCTCGGCGTGGTTCCAGTTCCTCTTCAGCAATCGCGCCGTGCGCTTTCTGGCGGGGATTTCCTATAACTTCTATATCTGGCACGCGCACGTCGCGCTGAGACTGCGCGCGTGGCACATCCCGCCCTACGAAAGCGAAATGCCGCAGTCGGCGGGCGAGCAGCCCTGGCAGCAGCTGTACACCTATCTGTGCTTCATCGCGGCGCTGGCCGTCGCCGCCGCCGTCACTTATCTGTGGGAAAGGCCGATGAACCGCACGCTTTCGCGCCTGTATGAAAAGCGCCGCCGATTCGGCTCGAAATAAATCTATCCGATTTCTCCAAATAGTGCGCCGTTTCTTAAAAAACATTTCACCATGCCGCCGCACAAAAAAGAGGATTCATCAAATCCATGTTGAATATTACATTTAGCATTATTGAGAAGCGGTATGCCAGCCGCTCGTGAAAGAAGGAAACAAAACCATGTGGCAAACAACCCTCCTCCGCGTCGTGGTGGCCATCGCCATCGGGACGATCATCGGCGTTGAGCGCGAGTATAAAAACCGCCCCGCCGGCATGAGAACGCACGTCCTCGTCTGTCTGGGCGCCTGCACCGTCGCGCTGCTCGAGAGCAGCTTTATCGCCGATGTGAACAGCGCCGCCGACGTGAGCAGCGCCGTCACCTACAACTTCGGCCGGCTGAGCGCGCAGGTCATCAGCGGCATCGGCTTCCTGGGCGCGGGCACGATCTTCACCGCCCAGCGCAAAATCGTCGGCCTGACCACCGCCGCCTCGCTGTGGTGCGTCGCCTGTCTGGGTCTGGCCGTGGGCTACGGCTATTATTTCATCGCGGCGGTCGGCTGCGTGTGCGTCATCGCCGTGTTGATGGTCATGCAGCGCATCGTTCACGTCAACACGGTCAAAAAGGTCGAGGTCACGTTCGTTCATCGCATCGAGAGTATGCAGTTCATCAACGATTACTTCAAGGAAAAGGAAATCAAGACCATCGATCTGGACTTCCATGTCGAGGCGAAGGACGGCGTGAACATCTACACCAACATCTACACGCTGCAAATGCCCAACAACATCACCTATGCCGAGGTGGTTAATCAGCTCTCCGAATACCCCAATATGATGAGCGTGCGCACCACGAACACCTGATAAAAAGCGCGCGGCCCGCCGGATAAACGCAATCCGGCGAGCCGCTCTTTTGCACATCAAAGCGCCCCGCTCCCCTCGCAGCGAAGGGAACGGGCGCGCTTTTGTATTACAGCTTGCTGTTCATCAGCGCCACAGCCGCGTCGCTGAGGCGCGTCAGCATAGCGGCGGTTTCCTCCGCGGAGGCGGACACCGCGTTGACGTACAGCTTGATCTTCGGCTCGGTGCCGGAGGGGCGCACGCAGATCCAGCCGCCGTCCTCCAGCTCGTAATAGAGCACGTTGGAAGAGGGCTGCTCGAGCTTCGTAACATGGCCCTGAATATCGCGGCGGGTTCCGGCCTTGTAGTCGCGCACGGCGGTCACCTTTACGCCGTCGAAATCGGCGGGCGCCTGATCGCGCAGCGCCTGCATGAGCGCCGCCATCTTGGCCAGGCCGTCCTTGCCGGCCAGCGCAAAGGAAGTCACCTTCGCGTCGTAATAGCCGTATTTCTGATAGAGCGCCTGAAGGCCGTCGTAGAGCGTCATGCCCTGCTTCTTATAGAAGGCGGCGGTTTCGGCGATCAGCATGCTGGCGTTCACGCCGTCCTTGTCGCGCACATCGCGCCCGGACAGATATCCGCAGGACTCTTCAAAGCCGAACACGAAGGTGTGCTCGCCGGTCGTCTCGAACTGCTCGATCTTCTCGGCAATGAACTTGAAGCCGGTCAGCACATCCACCATGGCGCAGCCGTAATCCGCGCAGATGGCGCGCGCCATTTCCGTGGAGACGATCGACTTAACCGCGGCGGCGTTCTCCGGCAGCGTGCCCTGCGCCTGGCGGCGGGAGAGGATGTAGTTGAGCAGCAGGCAGCCGATCTGATTGCCGGTCAGGCCGTGAACATGGCCCTCGCCGTCCAGCACGGCGATGCCCACGCGGTCGCAGTCCGGATCGGTGCCGAACGCCACGTCCGCGCCCAGCTTCTTTTGCAGCTCGAGCGCCATGGCCAGCGCCGCGGGATCCTCGGGATTGGGCACTTTGACGGTGGAAAAATCGGGATCGGGCATTTCCTGCTCGGGCACGACGTACACGTTCTTAAAGCCCACCTCGGAGAGCACGCGGCGCACCGGGATGTTGCCCGAGCCGTGCAGCGGCGTATAGACGATCTTGAGCTTATCGCCCATCTCGCGGATCAGCTCCGGCGAAATGGACAGCTTTTCGACGCAGGCGACATACGCGTCATCCACATCCTTGCCGATCATGGTCAGGAGGCCCTTGTCCAGCGCTTCCTGCTCGTCCATCGGAACGGCCTCGCGGTATTCGGTCTGATGGATCAGCTTGAGGATCTCGTCGGCGCGCTCGGGCGGCATCTGGCCGCCGTCCTCCCAGTAAACCTTATAGCCGTTATACTGGCGCGGATTGTGGCTGGCCGTGATGACGATACCCGCGATCGCCTTCAAATGGCGCACGGAGAACGACAGCTCCGGCACCGGCCTGAGCGACTCGAACAGATACGCCTTCACGCCATGCGCGCACAGCACAAGCGCCGCCTCGCGGGCGAACACATCCGAGCAGCGACGGGAATCATAGGCGATCACCACGCCGCGCCGCGCCTGCTCCGGCTCGCGGTTGATGTATTTGGCCAGCGCGCAGGTCGCCCGGCGCACGGTGTACACGTTCATGCGGTTCGTACCCGCGCCCAGCACGCCGCGCAATCCAGCCGTGCCGAAGGACAGATCGGTATAAAAGCGATCCTCAATCTCGCGCTCGTCCGAGGCGATGCTCATCAGCTCGTTGTATGTCGCCGCATCGTCCTTGAAGTCGCGCAGCCAGGCCTCGTAATTTTCGCGATAGGTCATTGTTCATCATCCTTTCCTGACTGCTCGTTCAGCATCCACTGAAGCCGGGACAGGTGCTTTTTTTCCCGGGCGATGATGTCGCCAAACAGGCGCTGCGCCTGCTCGTCGCGCGTCAGGCTCGCCATCTCGCCGTAAAACAGTATCGAGTCCTTTTCGGACTGTATGGAATGTTCCAGTATGGCACGCGGGCTTTCCAGGCCGGTTCGCGCCAGGCCGCGCAGGCCGTCCGTGAACACCACGTCCGCCGCCACGGCCGAAAGATAGGCGCTTTCCTCCGCGCTGTAAGCGGCGCCGCCCCGCGCGTCGATGCGCTCGCGCAGCCTGGAAAACTCGCGCATATGCGCTTCCTCGTCGGCCGCAAGTTCGTTTAGAAAGGCGCGGGCCGCTTCGTCTTTCGTGATCTTCGCCGCGCGCCGGTAAAAGTCGCCGCCGCGGCGCTCAATTTCAACGGCAATCCGGACGCCCTCCGAATCGCTGAAGGCATGGCTGGGCATATCGCTCACTCCTCTCGCCGCTTTCCGATGTTTTTCACAGCTCACCGGCAAGTTATCCACATTATCCACAGGCTGTGGATGGGAAAATGTGGATAACCCCGTGGAAAACCGGCGCATAACGCCCCTTTCCGCGCAAGTTATCCACATTTTCGAAAGGCTTGTTTACTTGTCGGCCTTGGCCAGGAACTCGTTGAGCGCGTCCACCAGGCGGTCGGCGTCAACGCCGTGCGCCATGCAGGCGTCCTCGATGCTCTCGGCGGTGGCGTGGGGGCAGCCCAGGCAGTGCATCCCAAAGGACATGAAGATCGGCACGGTGTTGCGGTTGATGGTGAGAACCTCGCCAATGCTCATAGACTTATTAACCATAAGAGTGATCCTCCTTCAGATGATGGAATTTGAACCTATTGTACGATGGATCGGCGCAAAATGCAACCGTCCGCACGTTATTTTACTTTAATCAACCT
>SFOF01000105.1 GCA_004552515.1 Clostridiales bacterium | reverse complement strand
TTTCCATTCTGTTTAAGGCAAGAAAGCTATGAAAGAGAAAAAAATCGCGATCGATAAGTATCCGGCGAGCGGATTGCTTTTTACAGAATGTTTTTTGCGGGCAATGGTCTTGCGACTTACGACAAAGATGAAATGCTATGAGTACAAATCGTAGATTTGTGCGAGGCGTGTATTTCGCTTTCAAACGACAAGAACTTTTGACTGCATACAGAAGAATTGTTTTTGTCTGAAAGTCCATAAAGTGAGGACGTTTAACACGCAAAATGCCCTAAAGCATAGGGGCTTCAGAGAAATTTATGATGAATTGAAATTTTTCTGAGAGGCTGTTGAAACGTGCTCCCAAACGTCAAATGGGGAAGAGGGCGAGCGCGGAAGGCGCGCCAATCGTCTGGCCGCTGCGCCAGAAGAAATAAGCTATGCGGCGCGGCGGGACGGACAGTCTGGCCGGATAAGCCTTTGAGACACGGCTGAACGCGTTTGATGGAAAAAGTCGTGAGAACGCTTTCGGGATTTCAGTCGGCTGAAACTCAAAATGAGAGAAATTGCGGGCGCGGGGAAAGCTCGTCGGAGTGGGTTTGCCGCCGCACGAGGACGGGATAGATCGTCCCTATATTGCCGATGGGACGGAAAATTTGACTTGGCGAGCCTTGGAATACATTTTGCGGCCATGCTGCCGGAAAGGAACGCATAGAAAATTCATGCAGATTCTTCATTCACTTGAACAGTTTGAGGGGGCTGGCTGCGTGGCGGCGCTGGGCACGTTCGACGGCGTGCATCGGGGCCACGCGCATCTGATCGGGTGCGCCGTGGAGCTGGCCGCCGCGCGGGGGCTGCCGTCCGCGGCGGTGACGTTCGACAGGCATCCGCTCGCGCTCATTCGCCCGGAAAGCGCGCCCATGCCGCTGACGACGAACGCCGAAAAGGAAGCGCTCATGGCGGCGCTGGGGCTGGACGTTCTGATTGAGCAGCCCTTTACAAGAGATTTTGCCGCGCAGACCGGCGAGGAATTCCTCGCGCAGCTGTGCGGCGCGCTGCACCCCGCGGCCATTGTGATCGGCTATAACCACACATATGGCCGCTTTGGGCGGGGGGATGCGGCGCTGCTGAGAACGCTTGCTCCCCGCCTGCACTACGAGCCGGTCGTGCTGGAGCCGTTCGTCATGGACGGCGCGCCCGTCTCGTCCACACGGATCCGCGCGCTGCTGGCCGCGGGCGACACGAAAGAAGCCGAGCGCCTGGCCGGCCACGCGCTGCTGCTTCCCGAAAGGAGAACGCTATGAACTATCCCTATTCTCATCAATACCGCATCACCTTCATCTCCGCGCTCTTCGGGCTGTTCTTCGGCGTCATGACGTACGCCTCGCTGCTCGTGGCGGGCATGGGGAGCCGAATCGCCGTCGCGTCGGGTATGATCGCCTTCGCCGTGGCCATGCTGGCTGCGCACATCTTCCTGAGCGTGCAGCACGAGCTTGAGACGCGCCGCTACGAGAAGTTCGAGGCGTCGCTGGGCGAGAGCGTCAGGGCACGCTATATGGCCAACATCTTTGCCGACAACGAGGCGATGGGCGGCATGATCTATATCCTCAAGAACCGGCTGGTGCTGGCCTCGGTCGGCCGGCGCTGGGACTGGCGGGCCGTGCTGTATCCCGGCGATATGAGCTACGTCAAGCAGCTCGATTCGCTCACATTGCAGATAGACTGCCGCGACGGCCAGATGTACCGCATCGTGACCATGCCTCTCGAGGACGTGATCGCCGACCTGCGCGAGATCAACATTCCGGTTGACGACCACTATCCCATGGAGGGCTGAACCGGGGGCCGCGCGGCTTTTTCGGGAATTGTCTACGCGCCGGATGAGGAATCCGGGGGCGAGCGGCGGCCATTCCCTCTGAAAGGGACGGCGCGCTCAAAATTTACCATTCGGACGGCTTTACATCTCCGGGGATGTATGGTATAATGCTCTTTGTGGTATACTGTAGCCACATAAAGATCCGTCTGCTCAGTCTGTCCGAGTTCTCCGACGGCTTGCCGGGTTGACGGGAATACGAAAAATGGAGGAAATCACCATGGACAAGTCCGAAATCATCGCTGAGTATGGCCGCCACGTCGGCGACACCGGTTCCCCCGAGGTTCAGATCGCTCTGCTGACCGAGCGCATCAATCACCTCAACGAGCACCTGAAGGTCAACAAGAACGACCACCACTCCAACCGCGGCCTGCTGCTGATGGTTGGTAAGCGCCGCGGCCTGCTGGCCTATCTGAAGAGCACCGACATCGAGGCCTATCGTAACCTGATCACCAAGCTGGGTCTGCGCAAGTAAGATTTTCGCTCTTCACGTCTCCCCCGGTGCCATATAACCACGCCGTCGCTCGGGGATTTCTCATCCCGGGCGGCGGTGTTCGTATGTGCGCCTGAAGTCCTTCGCGAGCGCGGGCGCGCGGCAGTGAAACTTGGCATGGAAACGGCTCTTTTCCCGTCTTCGTGCCAAGTTCCATTGCGCGCGGCGCGCGTCCTCATCGTTTTCAATAAGAAAGAACATAGATCAAGAAGCCCGTAAGGAGGGACACCATGTACAAGGAATATTCCATTGAGCTGGGCGGCCGCACGCTGACGCTGGAATTCGGCAAGTACGCCGAGCAGGCCAGCGGCTCCACCTTCGTCCGCTACGGCGACACCGCCGTACTGGTCAACGCCACCGTCGCCGAGACGCCCCGTCCCGGCATCGATTTCTTCCCGCTCAGCGTCGATTATGAGGAGAAGCTCTATTCCGTGGGCCACATCCCCGGCAGCTGGAACCGCCGCGAAGGCCGTCCCGGCGAGCACGCCATCCTCACCAGCCGCCTGATCGACCGTCCGCTGCGCCCGCTCTTCCCCAAGGGGATGCGTCATGACGTGGCCGTGGCCGCCGTGGTCATGTCCGTCGAGCAGGACAACTCGCCCGAAATCTGCGCGATGAACGGTGCGTCCGCCGCGCTGTGCATTTCCGAAATCCCCTTCGCCGGCCCCATCGGCGCCGTGAACGTCGGCTATGTGGACGGCGAATACATCATCAACCCCACCGTCGAGCAGCGTGAGGTCAGCCTCATGAACCTGACCGTGGCCGGCACCAAGGAAGCCGTGCTGATGGTCGAGGCCGGCGCGAAGGAAGTCTCCGAGGAAATCATGCTCAAGGGCATCCTCTTCGCCCACGAGCAAGTCAAGCGCCTGGTCGAGTTCCAGGAGAAGATCGTGGCCGAGATCGGCGTGCCCAAGCGCGAGTTCCCGCTCGTTCTGCCGGGCGACGACGTGAAGGCCGCCGTGCGCGAGTTCGCGCTGGATAAGGTGCGCTGGTGCTTCGAAACCTTCGATCGCCAGGAGCGCCAGGCGCGCGAGGCGCAGGTCAACGCCGAGACGATGGAGCATTTTGCCGAGCAGTTCGCCGGCCGCGAGACGGAGATCGGCGACGCGCTCTACGCCCTCAATAAGGAAGTCATGCGCCGCCATATCATCGACGACGGCGTGCGCCCCGACGGCCGCAAGCTGACCGAGGTTCGCCCGATCTGGTGCGAGGTCGGCGTGCTGCCCCGCGCGCACGGCTCCGGCGTGTTCACCCGCGGCCAGACTCAGGTCATGACCGTGGCCACGCTGGCCCCGATGAGCGAGGTTCAGATCCTCGACGGCATCGGCACCGAAACCAACAAGCGCTATATGCACCACTATAACTTCCCCGGCTACTCCACCGGCGAGGCCAAGCCCCTGCGCAGCCCCGGCCGCCGCGAGATCGGCCATGGCGCGCTGGCTGAGCGCGCGCTGCTGCCCATGATCCCGTCCGTGGACGAGTTCCCCTACTGCCTGCGCCTGGTCAGCGAGGTCATGTCCTCCAACGGCTCGACCTCTCAGGCCTCCGTATGCGGCTCCACCCTCGCGCTGATGGACGCGGGCGTGCCGATCAAGCGCCCTGTGGCCGGCGTGGCCATGGGCCTGATCAAGGACGTTGAGAACACCGGCAAGGTCGCCGTGCTGACCGACATCCAGGGCCTCGAGGACTTCCTCGGCGACATGGACTTCAAGGTGGCCGGCACCGCGCTGGGCATCACCGCCATCCAGATGGACATCAAGATCAAGGGCATCGACGAGGCGATCCTGCGCCAGGCGCTGGCTCAGGCCTATGACGGCCGTATGCACATCCTGGGCAAGATGCTCGAGGTGCTGCCCGCCCCGCGCGAGGAGCTGTCGAAGTACGCGCCCAAGATCATCCAGTTCCGCATCGATCCCGAGAAGATCGGCGAGGTCGTCGGCCCGCGCGGCAAGATGATCAACAAGATCATCGAGCAGACCGGCGTGAAGATCGATATCGAGGACGACGGCAGCGTGTACATTGCCACCGAGGACGCCGCCGCGGGCCAGAAGGCCAAGAGCATCATCGAAGGCATCGTCCGCGAGCTGAAGGTCGGCGACGTGTTCACCGGCACTGTGGCGCGCATTATGCCCTTCGGCGCGTTCGTCGAGTATGCCCCCGGCAAGGACGGCATGATCCACATCTCCAAGCTGGCCAACGGTCGCGTGGACAAGGTGGAGGACGTTGTGAAGATCGGCGATACGCTCGAGTGCAAGGTCGCCGAGATCGACGCGCAGGGACGCATCAACCTGCTGCGCAACGACATCGTGTATGACGACGAGTCCATGCCCGTGCGCCGTCCGGCTCCCCGCCGCGACGACCGCCGTGGCCCGCGCCGCGATCGCTAAGACACGGATTATAGCTTTACGGGAGAGAGTCGATTCGGCCTCTCCCGTTTTTTCTAAAGCGCGCTTCTGCGGCGGGCGTTTCCGCCTGAGGGCGCGGCTGCACGCTCGAGAGCGATGAGAGGGAAAGACGGATTTTTCGATGCGGAGGGACGAAAAAAGTCCATTCGCGGTCAAAAAGGAGGAACGGCAGCATGAAAATCGGCGTTATGGTCGGTCATGGACTGAATAATATCGACGAGAGCCTGAGGAAGGTTGCCGAGCTGGGGATTCATTCCTGCCAGCTCAGCAATTACGACGTGAGCATCTATACGCCCGCCCTGGCGCGGGAGATCATGGAGGCCTGCCGCCGCTATGACGTGACGATTTCCACGTTCTGGGCGGGCTGGTCGGGGCCGGCGGTCTGGAACTTCACGGAGGGGCCGGTGACGCTGGGGCTGCTGCCCGCGGCCTATCGCCATCGCCGCGTGCAGGAGCTGAAGACGTCGGCGGATTTCGCGCTGTCGCTGGGCGTCAGGCAGGTGGCGACGCACGCCGGATTCATTCCGGAGAACCCGCACGACCCGCAGTACGCCGGCATGATCGACGCGATCCGCGATGTGGCGCAGCACATGAAGGACAACGGCCAGTCTTTCCTGTTCGAGACCGGCCAGGAAACGCCGGTGACGCTCTTGCGCGCCATCGAGGACGTGGGCACGGGCAATCTGGGGATTAATCTGGACACGGCCAATTTGATCCTGTACGGCAAGGCGCATCCGCTGGACGCGCTGGAGATATTGGGGCGCTATGTGATGGACGTACACGTCAAGGACGGCTGCTGGCCGACGGACGGCTGGAATCTGGGGCGCGAGACGCCGCTGGGCGAAGGACTGGTCAACTTCCCGCTGGTCATGAAAAAGCTGAAGGCGCTGGGCTATGACGGCGCGCTGACCATCGAGCGCGAAATCAGCGGCGAAAAGCAGACCGAGGACATACTGCGTGCTAAGGCAATGTTGGAAAATCTGATGGACTGACAATTTCGGAGGACGACTATGTACGATCAATGCAAGCTATCGAACGGCCTGACGCTCATCGGCGAGCGTCTGCCGCATTTTCGCTCTGTGTCGGTGGGCGTGTGGATCGCCGCCGGATCGCAGTATGAGACGCGCGAGGAGAACGGCCTGAGCCACTTCCTCGAGCATATGCTCTTCAAGGGCACGGAGAAGCGCACGGCGCGTCAGATCGCCGAGGTCATGGACGCGGTGGGCGGCCAGCTGAACGCCTTCACGGCCAAGGAGTGTACCTGCTATTACGCCAAGGTGATCGACGAGCACACCGAGCTGGCGATGGACGTGCTCAGCGACATGGTGATCCATTCCACATTCGACGAGAAGGAGCTGGCCAAGGAGCGCGGCGTGGTGCTGGAGGAGATCTCCATGGCCGAGGACGAGCCGGAGGATCTGGTGAGCGAGCTGATCATGGCCGCGCAGTATGGCGATCAGCCGCTGGCCTGGCCGATCCTTGGCCCGGCGGACAACGTGCGCGCCTTTACGCGCGACAGGCTGGTGGCCTATCGCGACAGAATGTATCGCCCCGAGTGCGCCGTGCTGGCGGTGGCGGGCAATTACGACTGGGAGAAGCTGGTCGCGCTGGCGGAAAAGTATTTCGGCGAATGGAGGATGGGCGCGGGCGCTTGTCCGGAGTACATTGTGCGCCCAGCCGAGCCGCAGAGCCTGCGCCGCGAGAAGGACATCGAGCAGGTTCACATCTCGCTGGGCTATCCGGCATGCAGGATCGGCGCGAAGGAGGTCTTTCCGATCTCGATTTTCAACAGCATACTGGGCGGCGCGATGAGCTCGCGTCTGTTCCAGCGCATCCGCGAGGAGCGCGGCATGGCGTATTCGGTGTACAGCTATCCGAGCTTCTACACGGCGACGGGGATGCTGACGATCTATGCGGGCGTGAATCCGCAGAACACGGACACGGTGCTGGGCCTGATCGACGAGGAAGTGAAGGCGCTGATCAGGAACGGCGTGACGCGCGACGAGTTCGAGCAGACGCGCACGCAGATCAAGGGCGGCTATGTGCTGGGGCAGGAGAGCGCCTCGGCGCGCATGAACGCGCTGGGACGGCGGATGCTGCTGCTGCACGACACGCAGTCCGAGGATCAGATGATCGAGAAGCTGGACGCGATCACCTACGATTCGGTCAACGACGCGATGCGCGCCGTGCTGACCGCCAAGCCGTCGTTTGCGTTCGTCGGCCCGGCAAACTGAGTTTGCATCCCCACCGCTTCGCGGCCGCTGTGCGGCTTCCTCACCGCTCCGCGCACGCAACCCGACTCCGCGCCGCTTGGGGGCGGCTCGCCGGCAGTGCCGGTTCCACTTGCTGCCGCGCAATGCAAGAAAACTTAGTACTATACAGCACGACCTGACCGGCCATAAATCAGAGCCGGACGGGTCTTTCCGTGTACCCGGGTGACGGCGCGTATACGCACTAAGGCAGCCCCGCCGCAGCGTGAAGAGAGTCCAGAGAGTCGAAGACTCTTTGGCGCAGGTTTGGGGGCGCGTAGCCCCCAACGGACTCCCCGCGGAAAGAATCACAAGGCTGATGCGATTGCGTAAAGACCCACTAGCATCTTGCCGCCAGCCTCGTTCCTCGTTCCCCGCGTCCCGGTAACCCG
>SFOF01000104.1 GCA_004552515.1 Clostridiales bacterium | reverse complement strand
TGTGTTTCCCGACCACAGAAAAAGCGGCTGAGACGCAACCGCCTCAACCGCCGTCAGCCGCTCACAATGAAGAACGGACATCAAACCAGCCTCCGCGATAGCACTCCACATTTCCATGTGACAGTGGACAGCATATTCTGCTGGCCCCCCAACACAGGCCGCTCCAGAAACGAACCTGCATTTCGGCGACGATCCCTTTTGCGCGGATTCACAGCCCTCTGAACAAGCTCCCCCGCGCGCGTCATGATCGCCGCGCCTCTATCGGATATGTGCATTATTATACGCGCTTTTTTCATCCTGTCAAGGGGAAAAGCGCGTATTAACGCATTAATTACACTGAAAGCATTTCGAGCGTACCGCCGCTCGTCTGAAAGCCGCGTTCCAATACCGCATATTGGCGCGGACGTTCATAAAAACGTGCGTCTTTTCGCTCAGACCGGCACAATGTGGAACGCCGCCGCGCGCCCCAGCCGGTTCATGACCGCCAGCCCCACGCCCTCCGCGTCGATGGCCTCGGAGAAGATATACTTCACGTTCTCGTCGTCCAGCCGGCGCAGCGCCGCAAACAGCCCCGCCGCCACGCTCTCAGGCGAATCGGTGCGCCCCAGCTCGATGACATGGCGATCGCCATAGAGCGCCTCGTGGCCGGGCAGAGCCAGTATGGCCGCGCTGCCGCCCGCATGGTCGTAATGATCGCAGATCACATCCGCGACGGTCTGCGCGTCGCCGGTGAATATCACCAGATCGCCCTCCGGCGCGTAATGGCGGTATTTCATGCCGGGCGAACGCGGCTTCTCCCCTTCCTTCAGGGGACGCATGACCGCGCCGTCCACCTCGACCGCCCCCATCACGTCGGCGATCATCTGCGGCGTAACGCCGCCCGGCCGCAGCACGCGCGGCACATCTCCGGTCACATCGATAACGGTCGATTCCACGCCCACGCTGCACGGCCCGCCGTCGAGAATCATCGGGATGCGGCCATCCATGTCATCCAGAACGTGCTGCGCCGTCGTGGGGCTGGGCCGTCCCGAGCGGTTGGCGCTGGGCGCGGCGATCGGGCAATGCGATTCGGCGATCAGCGCGCGCGCCGTTTCATGCGAAGGCAGCCGTATGCCCACCGTATCCAGCCCCGCCGACACAGCATCCGGGATCAGATCGGATTTCGGGAAAATGAGCGTCATGGGGCCGGGCCAGTACGCGTCCATAAGCCGGCGCGCCGCAGCCGGAATATCGCCCCTGATGAGCGGCAGAATTTCCTCCACGCGCGAAACATGGACGATCAGCGGGTTGTCGCCCGGCCGTCCCTTCGCCGCGAAGATCGTTCTAACCGCCTCGGCGTTCAAGGCGTTCGCGCCCAGTCCGTACACCGTCTCCGTCGGGAAGCCCACCAGGCCGCCCGCGCGGATAATTGCCGCTGCCTGAGCGATCGACTCGGGCGTAGCGGCCGTCATGATTGTTTTCACTGTCAAGACCACTTTTCTTTATCGTATAGCGCGCCCTTACACGCGGTTGAGCTTCTCGCCGCGCAGATAGGCGCTGAGGTTATCGGTCACGATGGACAAAAGCCGCGTGCGCGCCTCCGTCGTCGCCCAGGCGATGTGCGGCGTGACGATGATGTTTTTCGCATGGAGCAGCGGATTATCCTCAGTCGGCGGCTCGCTGCTCAATACGTCCACCGCCGCGCCCGCGATCATGCCCGCGTCGAGCGCCCGGCGCAAATCGTCCTCGACAATCACGCCGCCGCGCGACGTGTTGATGAGATATGCTGTTTTTTTCATCTTCGCAAGCGCGTCCGCGTTGATCAGGCCGCGCGTCTGCTCAGTCAGCGGGCAGTTGAGGCTGATTACGTCGCTTTCGGCGAGCAGCGTGTCAAAATCGACGCATTTTACGCCCGCAATCTCCTTGGGCGTGCGCGTATAGGCGATCACGTTCATGCCAAACGCGCGCGCAATCTCGGCCACGCGCACGCCGATGCGCCCCAGCCCGACCACGCCCATCGTGCGGCCGGCCAGCTCGCTGAGCGGGAAATCCCAGAAGCAGTAATACGGCTGGCGGCTCCACGCCTTTTCCTCGAGCACGCGCCGCGAATGTTCGCCCGCGTGATGGCAAAGCTCGAGCAGCAGCGCGAACGTGAGCTGCGCCACGGAATCGCTCGAATAGCCGGGCACGTTGGTCACGGCGATGTTTCGGCGGGCCGCCGCGGCGGTATCCACGTTGTCATAGCCGGTGGCCAGCACGCCGACATATTTCAGCTTCGGCAGTTGAGAAAGCACGCTTTCGGGCAGTTTGACCTTGTTGACCAGCAGAACGTCCGCGTCCCCCGCGCGCGCAGGCACCTGATCGGGCGCCGTGCCGTCATAGCGCGTCACATCGCCCAGCGCCTCGAGCGCGCTCCAGTCGAGATCGTTTAATTGCAGCGCGTCGAGCGCCACGATGGAAAGTCCGCTCATTTATTCATCCTCCGCATTCAGCAGCGCCGTATGCTCGGCCAGTATCAGCGCGTCGATCATCTCGTCCAGATCGCCGTTCATGAAATCCTCGATGTTGTAAATGCTCTTGCCGATGCGGTGATCGGTCACGCGGCCCTGCGGGAAATTGTAGGTACGGATGCGCTCGCTGCGGTCGCCCGTGCCCACCTGGCTTCTGCGCTCGCTGGCGTACGCGTCCTGCGCCTGCTGCCGCTGGAGATCGTACAGCCGGCTCCTGAGCACGCGCATGGCCTTCTCTCGGTTCTGGATCTGGCTGCGCTGATCCTGACTGGTGACGACCAGCCCGGTCGGGATGTGCGTGATGCGTACCGCCGAATCGGTTCGGTTGACGTGCTGGCCGCCCGCGCCTGACGCGCGATAGGTGTCTATGCGCAGATCATTGGGCGAAATGACCAGCTCCACATCCTCCGCCTCGGGAAGCACGGCCACGGTGGCGGTCGATGTGTGGATGCGTCCGCCCGATTCGGTCACGGGAACGCGCTGTACGCGGTGAACGCCCGATTCGAACTTCAGCCGGCTGAACACGTCCTTGCCCTGCACCAGCAGCGCCGCTTCCTTTATGCCGCCCAGCTCGGTCTGATCGTCGTTGGTCAGTTCGGCCTTCCAGCCGCGCTTTTCGGCATAGTGGACGTACATCCGCACAAGCTCCGCGCCGAACAGAGCGGCTTCCTCGCCGCCCGCGCCCGCGCGCACCTCGACGACGGCGTTGCGATAGTCGTCCGGATCGCGCGGAAGCAGCCGCAGCCGCGCCTCCTGCGTCATCTCCTCCAGCTTTGGCTCCAGCGTTTCCAGCTCCTCGCGCCCCATCTCGGCCATGTCGGGATCGTCGCCCGCAGCCATGGCGCGCGCTTCGCCGGCGTCCTCAAGCAGCCTGCGATAGGACGCGGCGAATTCGGCCAGCTCGCTCATCTCGCTGTGCTCGCGCATGAGCTTTGTAAACAGCGCCGTGTCCGCGATCACCTCGGGCAGCGTCACGCGCACGCTCAGCTCCTCGAAGCGATTTTCAACGTCCTCCAGCTTGCGGGCAATGCGCTCGTAATCCTTTTCTTCCATGCAAAAACTCCTGCTCAATAAAACAATCCCGACCGGAGCCTATACATACCGCCCGCCGGAATTGAAAATCGTTCCTTCAAAAGCTCCGCGGCCGACGCGGCGCTACAGACGCTCGCCCTGAAGCGCAGCCCTCGCCGCGTCATACCGCTCATGCAATTAGAGCGCATCGAGCGGGTTCAAAGCGCGTCATGCGCCCTTCACGGCCTCGACGACGCGCTCTATGCCGTTCAAATCGCGATGCACGCGAAAGCTGCCCATCGGCGGCCCAAACAGCGCGCGCACGTCCTGTGCCTGGCCCTGCCCCACCTCGAGCAGAATAACGCCGCCCGCGTTCAGATAGAGCGCGGCTTCCGATGCGATGCGCCGGTAGAACATAAGCCCATCCGCGCCGCCATAGAGCGCCAGCGCCGGCTCGAGCCGCACCTCGCGCTGAAGCGCGGCCATGTCGTCCTCCGTAAGATACGGCGGGTTGGTGAGGATCATGTCGAACGTCTCGCCGCGCACGGCCTCGAACAGATCGCCCTGCCTCAAAACGGCGTTTTCGATATTCAGCGCGCGCCGGTTGTCCTCAGTCAGAGCCAGCGCGTCTGCGCTCACGTCGGTCAGTGTGACGCGCGCGTCCCGCCTGTAATGCGCGACGCTCAGCCCGATCGCGCCGGTACCGCAGCACAGATCGAGCACGCGGGGGCGTGCCGTGCCCTTCATGCGCCCGAGCGCCGTCTCGACCAGAGTCTCGGTATCCTGACGCGGAATGAGCGCGCGCCTGTCGCAGCGAAACGTCAGCCCCATAAAGCCGGTGTCGCCCAGTATGTACTGGAGCGGCTCGCCGGATACGCGCCGATCAAGCCGCCCGTCCAGCCGCGCCTGCGCGTCCCTGGGCAGCGCGTCGCCCCGATGAAAGCGCAGCTGTGCGCGTGAAACGCTCATCTCGCCCGAGAGCAGCCAGTCCGCGTCCCAAACAGCGTCCAGATCGCCGCTCTCTTCAAGGCGCTTGCAGGCAGCTGAAAGCCACTCTCCCCACGTCACGCCTGCTTATCCTCCGCCGGCGCGTCGCCTTCCTGAGCGGCTTCCTCCGGCTCCTCTGTGGGCGCGACATAATCCGGATCAAGCTCCTTGGGCAGCGCGTCGGGCATCCCCAGCGAGGCCTTGAGCGAAATCAGCGCCACCTCGACCATATCGTCGGTCGGCTGCGCGGTGGTGATTTTCTGCACCATCAGGCCCGGCCATTTGAGGGCGCGCACGATGGGCGTATCCTCGGCACGGCCCAGCCACTTGAGAATCTCATACGAAATGCCCGCCACCAGCGGCAGCAGCAGCAGCCGGCTGCCCACGCGCGCGAACACATTCGAGCTATTCGTGCCCAGCACCGTGAATATGAAGATGGAGATGACCATGACGATCACCAGAAAACTCGTGCCGCAGCGGGGATGCAGCGTGGTGAATTTCTGCGCGTTTTCGACGGTCAGCGGCAGGCCGCTCTCATAACAGAAGATCGACTTGTGCTCCGCGCCGTGATACATGAACACGCGGTGAATCTCCTTGAGCCGCGACACCAGCCCCACATAGAGCAGGAACACGCCGATGCGGATCAGGCCGCCGATGATGTTGAGCAGCACGCGGCTGGAGACGACCTTCTTAATCAGCGCCTCAAGTCCCGTGGGCAGCACGAAGAAGAGCAGTATGCTCAGTGCGATGGCCAGCACGACGGCAAAGACCATCATCACATCCTCCGGCTTCATGTGAAGGACTTTTGCGACCTTCTTTTCGAACCTGGACGGCTCTTCCACCTCGCCGCCGGCAATTTCCGCAGAGGCGGTGAGCGTTTTCATGCCGTCATAGAGCTGATAGACGAAATTGACCACGCCGCGGATAATCGGCCAGCCCAGAATCGGATACCTTTTCGACAAAATCTTGCGCTCGCGCACGCGCAGCACAACCTTGCCGTCCGGACGGCGCACCGCCATGGCGATCTTGTCCGGGCTTTGCATCATCACGCCCTCCATGACGGCCTGCCCGCCGACGCTCCCGACGGGACAGCGGCCGGAACTGGGAGTCTGTTCATTTTTTTTGCTCATCGTATGCCCCTCCCTTTCGAGGATGGCCTGCGCCAGACGCGCCTGCCTACTCTTTTATACTCCTTAGACGCGGCGAGCAGCGATTTGGCCGCCGCGCAAACATGACAATCCGGAAAACATCGTGAAAAGACGCGTCGGAACGAACGCATACGCCCCTTTCGGCGGAACAGACCCACGCGGCGTCCGTCTCTTCGGACCGCTCACACATGTCAAAACGCACGCCCGCTCTCTCCAGTACAGCACCAGGCGCCGCCCATAGGCTGCTCCGCCCGCAAAAAAGCGCTAACGACTGCTTCATGCGTCGTTAAAAGCACGCGCCCGTTCTCCCGCGCACGCCGTCCCTTCAGCCGCCGGCCTATCCGCTCCCTTTCCAAAGCGCCAATCGCTCACGCACGGCGAAACGCGCGTTCAAACCGTGCGAACGGCGCAGCGCATTGGCAAAGCAGCTTTCCCCTGAGTCTTCCTCAATTCATTGAACGAAAAACAGATCGGACGGCAATCGCCCGATCTGATTTTTTGCGTTTTCGGCTGCTGCGATTACATGCCATAGCGCTTCTTGAAGCGATCAACACGTCCGCCGGTATCAACCAGTTTCTGCTTGCCGGTGAAGAAAGGATGGCACTTCGAGCAGATATCGACGCGCAGCTCCTTTTTGACCGAACCGGTTTCAAAGGTTTCACCACAAACGCAGCGTACAACGGCTTTGCCGTAATTGGGATGGATCTTCTCTTTCATGGTTCTCACCTCACTTGCACAATGCAAGAGTAATTATAGCATACCCTTTCCATTTTCGCAAGATACTTTTATTAACTTTATGTTGCGTCGCGCACTTTTTTTATCATTTTCCTCATCGATAGCCGTCCTTTTCCCAGCTCTTTGAGAAGATCTTCAGCTTCTCGATAAACACGGCGTTGTTCGCACTCTTTTCGAGCATGCTGAGCGTCTGCTCGGTGCTCTCCTGCGTGTTGCCGGAAAGGAAGCGGCGCAGCGCCAGCGTAGCCTCCTGCTCGTCCGGCGTGAGCAGCAGATCGTCGCGCCGCGTGCCCGATTTGAGCAGATCGATGGCCGGAAAGATGCGCTTTTCGGACAGCTTGCGATCAAGATGCAACTCCATGTTGCCGGTGCCCTTGAATTCCTCATAGATGATGTCGTCCATGCGGCTTCCGGTTTCCACCAGCGCCGTGGCGATGATCGTCAGACTGCCGCCGTTTTCAATGTTGCGCGCCGCGCCGAAAAAGCGCTTGGGCTTATACAGCGCGCCCGGATCAAGGCCGCCCGAAAGCGAGCGCCCCGTCGGCGGGATCACGAGGTTGTAGGCGCGCGCCAGGCGCGTAATCGAATCGAGCAGCACCACCACGTCCTGCCCCTGCTCAACCATGCGCTCGGCGCGGTCAAGCACCATTTCGGCCACCTTGGTATGATTTTCGGGATCCTCATCAAACGTGGAATAGACCACCTCGCCGGTGATCGAGCGCTTCATGTCGGTCACTTCCTCGGGCCGCTCGTCGATGAGCAGCACGATCAGCTTCAGCTCAGGATAGTTTTCCGTAAGCGCGTTGGCGATCTTCTTGAGCAGCACGGTCTTGCCGGCCTTGGGCTGAGAGACGATCAGCCCGCGCTGGCCCCGTCCGATGGGCGCGACCAGATCGATGGCCCGCAGCGCCAGATCGCGCTCGTTGCCGGCGTTCTCCAGCCGCAGCCGCTGATTGGGATAGATGGGAGTCAAATCCTCGAACGTGCGGCGGTGCTGCGCCTTTTCGGGCGGCTCGCCGTTGACGGAGG
>SFOF01000103.1 GCA_004552515.1 Clostridiales bacterium | reverse complement strand
GCCCTGGAGCAGGGCATCGAGATGGTGGTCGTCGGCCCCGAAGACCCGCTGGTCAAGGGCATGATCTGCGTGCTCATGTACGGCAACCCCTCGGGCGTGACGTTTTCGGACGCTGTGGTCGATCGGCTGGCCGCCATGGAGACGGCGGCAAAGGATTTCCGCATCATCTGGGACAACGCCTACTGCGTGCATCATCTCTATCCCGACCGGCGCGACCATCTTAAAAATATGTACGAAGCCTGCGAGGCGGCGGGACATCCCGACCGCGTGCTGATGTTCACGTCCACATCGAAGATCACGTTCGCGGGCGGCGGCGTGGCGGCCATGGCGGCCAGCCCGGCCAACATCGCGCGGCACGCGGCGCTGCTCACCTATCAGCTGGTGTGCTACGACAAGGTCAATCAGCTGCGGCACGCGCGCTTCCTGCCCGATTTGAACGCCGTCGAAAGGCATATGGCGCGGCAGGCGGAGATCATTCGCCCGAAATTCGACTATGTGCTCTCGGTGATGGAGAGGGAGCTTTCCGGCGTGGCGACGTGGAGCCGACCGAACGGCGGCTACTTCATCTGCTTTAAGGCCCCGCGCGGCTGCGCCCGGCGCATCGTGCAGCTGTGTGCCGACGCGGGCGTCGTGCTGACGCCGGCGGGCGCGCCCTTCCCCGGCGGCAGGGATCCCGAGGACAGCACGCTGCGCATCGCCCCGACCTATCCCGACATGGACGAGCTGAAGCAGGCGATGGAGCTGTTCGTGATCGCCGTGCGGCTGGCCGACGCGGGCCGCGCGCCCAGCCGGTTCTAACGCTTTGATGAAATCCCGCGGGAGCGTCCTGCCGCGAATCGGGTGGAAGGCCGGCACTCAAGTTCAGGGGGGATATGCGCCGCTGGGAAAGCCGTGCGCCGGATTTCGCTGTCGCCGCGTCCCGCGGGCCCGTTCTGAAAAATGCCTTCCTATTGTAAACATCCCGGGCTGCCGTTGAGCGCCGGGATGTTTTTTTCGCTTAGCCCTTTACGGAATAGCTTTCGAGGAAGCGGCGGGTGCGCTCGTTGGCGGGGTGATCGATCACGTCGGCGGCGCGGCCATATTCCACGACGACGCCCTTGTCCATGAACAGCACGTCGTCGGCCACCTGACGGGCGAACTGCATCTCGTGCGTGACGATGACCATTGTGGTGTTGCGCGCGGCGAGCGAGCGAATGACGTTGAGCACCTCGCCGGTCAGCTCGGGATCGAGCGCGCTGGTCGGCTCGTCGAAGCAGAGGATGTCCGGATTGAGCGCCAGCGCCCGCGCAATGGCGACGCGCTGCTGCTGGCCGCCGGAGAGCTGATGCGGATAGTTGTCCATGCGCGTTTCCAGCCCGACGCTCTTGAGCAGCGCGCGGCCGTTCTCGTGGATTTCGTCGAGGATGGCCTTTTTGCGCGATTTGTAGTCGGGGCGCTCTTTGGCGAGGATTTCTCCGGCCAGCACGACGTTCTGGAACGCCGTGTACTGCGGGAAGAGATTGAAGGACTGGAACACCAGCCCGAAGTGCAGCCGGTTTTTGCGGATCTCGGCGGGCTTGAGCGCGCTCGGGGCGGCCGCGTCGAATATCACGTCGCCGCCGACGCGGATCGTGCCCTGATCCGGCGTTTCGAGATAGTTGAGGCAGCGCAGCAGCGTGGTCTTGCCGCTGCCCGAGGAGCCTATGATGGCCAGCGATTCGCCCTTCTCCATGGAAAAGCTGATGTCCCTGAGCACCTCGACCGTGCCGAAGCGCTTGCCCAGATTGTTGACCTCGAGGATTGCCATGACGTTTTTTCTCCTTTCAAAGGGCGCTCAGCAGCGGAAATAGTCCATCTTGCGCTCTATGCGGCTCAGTATCACGGTCAGCAGGCCGTTGAAAAGCAGGAAGTACAGCCCGGTGGAGAACAGCGGCCCGATGAGCCCCTGCTTCGTGAAGCGCTCGGCCACCATGATGATCTCCGCCACGCCGATGACGCGGGCGAGCGCGGTGTCCTTGGCCAGCGTGATGACCTCGTTGCCCATGGAGGGCGTGATGCGCTTGACCACCTGAAGCAGCACAACGCGGAAGAACGTCTGCGCGCGCGTGAGCCCCAGCACGGCGCCGGCCTCGTACTGACCCTGCGGAATGCTCTCGATGCCGCCGCGGTAGATCTCGGAAAAATAGGCGGCGTAGTTGATCACGAAGGCGATGAGCGTGGCCATCATGCGGTTGCGGATGGGAAAATCGAGCAGCAGGCCGGGCGCATAGAGCACGACGAAGAGCTGCAGCATCAGCGGCGTGCCGCGTATGATCCACACGAATGTCTTTGTCAGCCAGCGCAGCGGCGAGAAGCGGGACATGGAGCCCAGCGTGATGATCAGGCCGAGGGGAATGGCCAGCGCCAGCGTCCAGAAGAATATGACGATGTTTTCATAAAAGCCGCCCATCAGCGTTTTTGCGATCTCAAGCATGGGAAACATCCTTTCCATCGATCCTGTGAAAATCGATATGAAAAACAGTATAGGCGCTGCGCCGCGCCCGCTCAAGCAGTGTTTTGCGCTTTATTGTTTATGGATTTTGAAAAGGGGAATACAGAAGTCGAACCAGGCCGCGCGCGGGGCGGGGCCTGGCTGAAAATCAAGGGGAAGGCGCGTTATTCCGCGTCCACGGGCACCAGCATGTCGGTCAGGCCGTATTTCTCGGCGATCTGGGCGACGGTGCCGTCCTTGGTCAGCTCGATGATGGCGTTGTTGACCAGCTCGGTGACGTCGCTGCCCACGCGGAAGCCGATGCCGTACTCCTGCAGGCCGAAGTTGTTGTCCAGATTGACGGTCAGATCGTCGTAATCGGTGCCCTCGCCGACCATGGCCAGCGCGCACACGCTGTCAACCAGCGCGACGTCCGCGATGCCGCTCTTGACCTCCATGAGCGCCTTGGCCATGGAATCGACCGGCGTGTAGTTGGCGTCCTTGAAGTATTCCTTGGCGCTCACGACCACGGTGTCGTCGTCCGCGATGGTGCCCTGCAGCTTGCCCTCGCCGGTGGAGCCCTGCTCGGCCACGACGTACTTGCCGGCGATGTCGGCCATGATGTCCGCTTCCTTATCGGCCTTCATGACCATCGCCTGCGTGTTGTACAGGTAGGGGCGGGACATGCTCATGTTCTGCTTGCGCTCCTCGGTGATGCACATGCCGTTCCAGATCGCGTCGATGTTCTTGGAGTTCAGCTCGATCTCCTTGGAATCCCAGTTGATCTCGATGAATTCGACCTCAACGCCCAGCTTCTCGCAGACCGCCTTGGCCAGTTCGGTGTCAAAGCCGATCAGCTCGTTGTTCTCGTCGTAATAGTTGATCGGGGCGAACAGCGTGATGCCGATCGTCAGCTTGCCCTTGCCCTGGATGTACGCCCAGTCGGATTCGCTCTCAGCCATCGCCGCACCCGCGGAGAAAACCATCATCAGCACCAGAACCATGCACAGCAGCTTTTTCATTGTTTTGTCCTCCTCAAATTTGCTTGATTGATTTATCACTGCACTGCAGTGAATCAACTTGGCTATACTATACCACTGTAGCACGCTAAAGTCAATAGCCTTTTTGTGAATTAACATACGTTATACAAAGCGGGCGAAACGGGCGCGGGAGAGGGGGAAGGGCTTCCTAATTATGGGGGGCGCTTTGAATGGGACGCCTGATTGTGAAGAGAGGCAGCGGCGCGTCGTTCGCGCGGTTGAGAGGATTTTGCGGCATGACGGCTTTTCGGCGCAAATGTGCGGCTGTTATGCGGAAACAGGAGCCTTTCGGGAAGGCAGGGCGTGCGGGACGCGGATTGGCGGCGCTGGGGGGAAAACGCTTCCTGAATGAGAGCAGGTATGTCTGGTCGGGCGTGAACCGGCGGGACGCGCCGCTCGCATGGCTGAAGGGATTTTGCGGGAAGGCGGCTTTGAAGCGTACCCGCAGGCTGGCATATAAAAGGGAAGAGCTGTGCGTTTTCCGGCAGGGAAGCTCGTTGGTGGGCCGCAGCGCTTTCCCGGCGTTCCCGCGCCGCGGCGTATTGTTGGGACGCAAAAGGCGACATTTCGGCGCGGATGTGTTGCGCGGCGCGCGGCAATCTGATATGATAGAGGCGTCGGATGAACAAAGGGGAAGAACGAGGGAGGATTTATCAATGGAATTTCTTCTGATCATCATCGCGGTTATCGTCGTGCTGGCGGTGCTGCTGCTCTCGATCGGCTATCTGAAGGCGCCGCCGGACACGGCCTACATCATCTCCGGCATGGGCAAGAAGCGCATCCTGATCGGTAAGGCCGGCTGGCGCATACCGTTCCTCGAGCGCGTGGATAAGCTCTCATTGCAGGTCATGACGGTGGACGTCAAGACCAGCGAGGCCGTGCCCACCAACGAATTCATCAACGTCATGGTGGACGGCGTGGCCAACGTCAAGGTGTCCAGCGACCCTGTGCTGCTCACCCGCGCCGCCGAGGCGCTCTTGGGCATGAAGCAGAACGAGCTGATCGCCATGGTTACGCAGGTGCTCGAGGGCAATATGCGCGAGATCGTCGGCTCGGTCGGCCTGAAGGAAATGGTGCAGGATCGTCAGGGCGTGGCCAAGAAGATCACCGAGAACGTCGTGCCCGATATGCAGAAGCTGGGCATCGAGGTGGTCAACTTCAACATCCAGAACTTCCGCGACAACGCCGGCACCATCGAGAACATGGGTATCGACAACGTGGAGCAGATTCGCAAGAATGCGCAGATCGCCAAGGCCAACGCCCAGCGCGACATCGCCATCGCCACTGCGCAGGCGCAGCAGGAGGCCAACGCCGTGAAGGTGGACGCGGACAAGAAGATCGCCGAGCAGAACGCCGAGCTGTCCGTGCAGCAGGCCGAGATGCAGGTGCGCGCCGACACCAAGAAGGCTGAAGCCGACGCGGCCTACTCCATCCAGCAGGAGAGCCAGCGCAAGACGATCGAAATCACCCGCGCCAACGCCGACATCGCCCGCCGCGAGAAGGAAGCCGAGCTGGCCGAGAAGGAAATCGCGCTCAAGGAGCGCCAGCTGGACGCGGACGTGAAGAAGGCCGCCGACGCGAAGAAGTATCAGGCCGAGCGCGAAGCCGAAGCCATGCTGATCCGCCGCCAGCGCGAAGCCGAAGCGCAGAAATACGAAGCGCTCCAGCAGGCCGAAGCCAAGAAGGCCGAAGCCGACGCGGCGCGCTACGCCATGGAGCAGGAAGCCGAGGGTATCCGCGCGCGCGGTCTGGCCGAAGCGGAAGCCATCGAAAAGAAGGCCGAGGCGCAGAAGCGCATGGGCGAAGCGTCCATCATCGAGATGTACCTCTCCGCGCTGCCCGAGGTGGTCAAGAACGCCGCCGCGCCGCTCGCGCAGACCGACAAGATCGTCATGTACGGCGACGGCAACTCGTCCAAGCTGGTGCGCGACGTGATGAACTCGAGCAATCAGATCCTCGAGGGCCTGAAGGAAGCCACCGGCGTGGATCTGAGCGACCTCATGAAATCGGCCGCCGCGCGTACCGCCGCCGCGCCTGCCGCGCCCGAGATCAACGCAGAGGAGAAATAACGCATGGGACTGTTCGGAGCGTTTGACACGCTGTTTCCGATATTCTTCTTCATTGTGTTTGCGCTGGTGATCGGCACGTTCGTCGTCGGGCTGGGCAAGAGCGCGGCGCGAGGCATTAAGAACAACGCCTCGCCCCGATTGACCACGCAGGCGCGCGTTGTGAACCGCCGCGAGGACTACCGCAGGCACGGCCGCGACATGGGCGGCTGGACGGACTATTACGTCACCTTCGAGGTGCCCAGCGGCGACCGCATGGAGCTGGAGATGAGCGGCGAGCAGTACGGCCTGATTGCCGAGGGCGATGAGGGGCAGCTGACGTTCCAGGGCACGCGCTTCATTTCCTTTGAGCGGGACAGATAGTATAAAGACCGCGCCGGATCCGGGAGAGATGATCTCCGAATCCGGCGCGGCGGTTTATAGGGGGAGAGCGGTTACTTTACATCCACGACCACGACGGCCTTGTCGTCGGCATAGCGGTTGTAGGGCGCTTCGTCATAGCGGACGGAACGGTCGAGCAGCTCGTCGGGCGAGAGCGTTGCCAGCTCGCCGATCGGGGCATAATAGAGATACTGATCGATGCCGTCCGAGGAGAAGATCACGCGGTCGCCCGGCTCCAGCGCGATGGACGCGGCGCGCAGGAAGGACAGCGCGCGCTCGTCGCCGAAAATCACGCCGTAGCCCAGCGGGCTGTCGGGATTGTTGGTGATGGTGTCGTACAGCTCGCGCTTGGTGATGCTCAGGCCCTTCGTCGAGCCGTATACGCGCAGGTGCGCCGTCTGCTGCTCGCTCAGCCGGATGCGCGCGCCGCGGCGGATCAGCATGATGACCGAATCGCCCACATAGGAAAAGTGCAGCCGGCCCTCCCGGATCGCGCCGCTGACATACACGGCGGCAGCCGGATAGGCGCTGGGCTTCGTTTCATTGTACGCGCCGGTGCGCTCGATCGCCATCTTGACGGCCTCGGGCGCGGCGGCGGTGGGATCGGCGGCGGGGGCAAGGACGCTCAGGATCGACTCGGCGGTGATCTGCGCGGCCTGACCCGCGGGGCTGACGGTCATCCCCTCGCGGTATTCGTCCATGTTCTGCGTCACGCCGTCGGCCACGACGAAGGTGTCGCTTGTCGCCGCGATGCGATCCTCGCAGGGCTTGTTCGGGCGGTCGTTTGTGCGCGCGGCCTGTCGCACGGTATAGGTCATGGTATTCACGCTCCAATGCACAAAGTACTTCTATTATACCACGCGCGCGCGATTTGATCAATCCATAACACGGAAATGTCACATTACGGCGATTTGTATGAAAAAGTGATTAGAAAACGCAAAAATATTTTGAGATCAGGCAGGAGTTTTTACCATGGACGGCGAATAAAAGACAATACAAAGGCGAAAGAAGCGCCGCAGGAGAGGAGAGCGATTCCCATGGCAGCGCATAGGGGGCCTGCCGCCGAGCGGGCCTGACAGGAAGGCTAAAATCATTCAAAGTCAGGAGTTGAATTTCATGCGTATTACGATGACCGCCAAAAACTTCACCATCACCGAGCCGATGCGCGCTCGTATCGAAAAAAAGCTCAATAAAATGGATCGCTATTTCCGCGAGGAGGCGGAGGCGCAGGTTCGCCTGAGCCAGGAGCGCAATGTGCGCTTCATTGCCGAAATGACGCTCATGGTGGGCGGCGTGATGTTCCGCGCCGAGGAAGAGAACGACGATATGTACGCCGCCATCGACCGCGCGCTCGATCGGCTGGATCGCCAGGTACACCGCCACCGCACCAAGCTGGGCAAGCGCGCCGTTGCCGAGGTTCTCGCCGAGCCGGAGGACGCCGTGCCCGCGTGGGAGGAGCAGCCCGACGAGCTGGTGCGCGTCAAGCGCTTCGCCGTCAAGCCCATGGCCGTGGAAGACGCCATCGCCCAGATGGATATGCTGGGGCACAG
>SFOF01000008.1 GCA_004552515.1 Clostridiales bacterium | reverse complement strand
GCGCATGTCCGGCTTATATGCGGGGATAAGCACTACGTACTCCATATGACCCCTCTTCCAGATATGAAAATCACTGCGGACGCGAGTAGCATCCTATATCAGTGTAATAATAGCTTTGTTCGAGCCCCAATGTCAAGCGAAATAACAGCTTCTTCACGGAAAACGCGGCATTATTTAAGCTGACCTGCAAAATGCATGGAGCAGCTTATACATCCATGATATAAATCATGCCCGCTTTATGCGGGTGAAAAAGGCATTGCCTGGCAAATCGAAACGAGGCACACAAAAAGCACCGCCATCCGGTATCATCCGAACAACGGCGCTTCGCATATAAGCGTTAAGCTTAGTCCGCGGTGTAGGGCAGCAGCGCTATTGCACGCGCGCGCTTGATAGCTACAGAGAGCTGGCGCTGATGCTTGGCGCAGGTGCCGGACATACGGCGGGGCAGGATCTTGCCGCGCTCATTGGTGAAACGGCGCAGACGCAGCACATCCTTGTAGTCGATATGCTGAATCTTGTCAACGCAGAACGTGCAGACCTTGCGGCGCTGCTTGCGGCCGCGCGGACGGCGCATACGATCGCCTCTATCTTCAGACATTGTAGTCTCCTCCTTTACTGAATGGTGAATACCTTAAAATGGCAGCTCGTCGTCGTCAACCTGGGTAAAGCCGGTATTGCTCGTATAGGAAGAAGACGGTTCAGGCGGCGGCGGAACGTCGCCGGGATTATACGAATTGGAACTGTTCTGCGGCCCGCCGAGGAACTCGACCTCATCGGCCACAACCTCGGTGACATAGCGCTTCGTACCGTCCTGCGCATCATAGGAACGGGTCTGAAGCTGCCCGACGACGGCGCACTTGCGGCCCTTCGTCAGGAATCGCGCGCACAGCTCAGCGGTCTGGCGCCAGACGACAATCGGAATGAAGTCGGCCTCGCGCACGCCCTGCTGATTTGCAAATCGGCGCTGAACAGCGATGCGGAAGGTGCAGACCGGAATATCGGACTGCGTCCTGCGCAGCTCGGGATCAGACGCCAGGTTGCCGATCAATATAACCTTATTCATACTCTCACCTTATCTTCCCTTGAAGCAGCGGCATTACTCCTGCTCGGACGCTTCGGCCGCGGGGGCTTCTTCCTGAGCGGCGGGAGCCTCAACGGGGGCTTCGGCGGCCGCATGGGGCGCGTAGGGCTTGAGCGGCTCGCGCTTGGGCGGCAGAGCGCCCTCGAAGCGGATCACCATGTAACGGAGAACGGACTCGTTGATCTGGAAGTTGCGCTCCAGCTCACGGGGCAGCGCGGCGGGGGCGGCGATGTACATCAGCACATAGTAGCCTTCCGTCTTGTAGTTGATGGCGTAGGCCAGACGGCGCTTTCCCCACTCATCGACGCGGTCAACCTGACCGCCGTTGGCCTCTACCAGACCCGAAAAGCGATTGATCAGATCGGTGCGAGCCTGCTCCTCCAGAGCGGTGTCGATGACATACATGACTTCGTATTGATTCATTGCTTTTCACCTCCTTATGGACTTAAGCGGCCCTGATCGGTTTGTCAGGGCAAGGATGCGCTAATAATGAAGTATACCAGCTCCGCGTTAATATTTCAAGGGATTTACACACTATTAACGTTTGTTCCTTCGTTATTTTGGGGTTGGAAATTCCGCTGCCGCCGCGGTATAATGGGATTAGAAATTTCCGTTTAGCGAGGTTCATCCATGACGTATATTCAGCATTACGCTTCGCCGCTGGGCGGCATCCTCCTTTCGGCGGACGATCTGGGCCTGACCGGACTCTGGTTCGAGGGTCAGAAATACTTTGCCGCCGTGCTGCCCGGTGAAACGACCGAGCAGGACACGCCCGTACTGGCCGAAGCCCGCCGCTGGCTGGACGGCTATTTCAGCGGCAGAAAGCCAGATTTCACGCCGCCGCTGCATCCCATCGGCTCGCCCTTCCGGCAGGCCGTCTGGCGGCTGTTGTTGGAGATTCCCTACGGCGAGACGATCCCCTACGGCGCGCTGGCGCGGCGGCTGGCGGCTGAGGAAGGCCTTGAGCGTATGTCGGCTCAGGCCGTGGGCGGCGCCGTGGGGCACAACGAGATTTCCCTCATCATTCCCTGCCACCGCGTCGTCGGCTCAAACGGCAGCCTGACGGGCTATGCGGGCGGCATTGACAAAAAGGTCAGACTGCTCGAGCTGGAGGGTGCCGATATGAGCCGCTTTTTCATTCCGAAGAAAGGGACGGCGCTCTAACCTATGAAATCCGAAAACAGCGCGCAGATTCAAAAAGCCTTCGCCCGGCAGACCGCTGGCTTTGAGAGCCGAAATATGAACTTTTCAAAGCGGGATTATCTGGACTACGCCGTCGCCTGCGCCGCGCCGGAGCCGTCGGACGCCCTTTTGGAGGTCGCCGCCGGAACGTGCGTCTGCGGTCGGGCCTTCGCGCCGCGCGTGCGCAGCGTCGTGTGTCTGGACATGACCACCGCCATGCTGGAGATGGGAAAAGCCGCCGCCGAACGGGATCGGCTCCAAAACATAAAGTTTATGCAGGGCAACGCGGCGGAGCTGCCCTTTGCGGACGGCTCCTTCGACATTGCTTTTTCGCGGCTGGCGTTCCATCATTTTCCAGAGCCGGAAACGCCTTTTTCGGAAATGGCGCGCGTGCTGAAGCCGGGCGGAAAGCTGGTCATAATCGACATGGCCGCCGCGGAGGAGCCGCTGCGAAAGACCGAGGACGCGCTCGAGATTCTGCGCGATCCCTCCCACGTCCGCAATCTGATCCGGTCGGAAATGCTTGCGCTGTATGAAGCGCGCGGCCTGTTTGTCGAGCGCTGCAAGACGGTTCGTATGCCCGTGCGGTTCGACAGCCGGATGACGCACACCGCCGCGAATCAGCGATCATGTTTGATCAGCGCTGGACGCTGATCAACGGCAGAAAGCCGATTGCCGGTCGGGCATAGCGGGGCGCTCCGCGCGTCCGTTTTGCGGAAATCCGTCGTGCCTTTCTTCTCATTCATCCTCGGCGATTTCATCGTTTTGGAGGACGGCGATTGCTTTTCATGCTCCCAAAACACCGTAAGCGGCGTTGTATCGCGCGCCAAACGCGTTCGTGTTCCCGATCAAATGGCGGCATATCCCCTGCGACCGCCTTCATGGGGCGCGCCAAAATGATTGCCCATCCCGTTCAGAACTCATCCGGTTTACATCCGTTGAACGAATAATTCATAGCGCTTATTCAACCAAGCAAAGCCGCCGAAACGTGAAACGCACGGTTTCATGCTTCGGCGGCTCTGATCTTTGCGCCAATCAGGCGCTTTTTATTTGTGATAGCGCTCGTTTGCGCCGATTTTGAAGCCGCGATAGAGCTGCTCGAGCAATATCACGCGCATGAGCTGATGCGGAAACGTCATTTTTGAAAAGGACAGCTTCTCGTCGGCGCGGGCGATCACCTCGTCCGACAGCCCCAGCGAACCCCCGATCACCAGCACCAGCCGCCGCCCGTCCATCGACCAGCCCGCGAGCTTCGCCGCAAACTGCTCCGAATCGTAGGAATTGCCCTTGATGCACAGCGCCACGACGCGATCGTTTGGCCGGATTCGCGCGAGAATTTCCCGCCCCTCCTTCTCCATCACGCGGCGATTGAGCGCCTCCGAGGGCTTGTCCGGCTCGGGCTGATCGCTCAGCTCGCAAATCTCCAGCGCGCAGAAGCGGCCAAGGCGCTTGACATATTCCGCGCAGGCCTCGCGCTCCCATTTTTCCTTCATCTTTCCAACGCCGATCAGCAGTACCGGCAGCATGGCTCATTCCCCCCCTCAAATCACACCGAACAGGCTCAGTCCGTTCAGTACGCCCAGCGACAGCATCTTCAGCACGGAAAGCAGCAGCAGAACGCTCGTGCCGGCGTCCATTTCCTCGCGCGGCGCTTCGCCCGAACCGCCGCCCCGCCGCAGCCTGTACAGCACGGCCATGAGCGCCAGAGCGCCCGCAACCGTCAGGCCAAGCTGCGCCGTCACGCTGTCCGAAATTGCATAAAAATGCGCACATTCGCCTTGCAGCATCCAGCTCCAGATCAGCGTCAGCGCGTTGTAAAGCCCGTGAAAGAGCATCCCCGCGTACACGGAGCCGCCGTCCATGACGATCCGCCCCAGCGCCAGCCCCATGACCAGCTGAACGGGAAAGCCCTGCGCCGATTCGTGAAACAGCGCAAACAGCGCCGCCTGCACGATGATCGCCCGCCGCCGCCCCCGGCGCTCCCAGGCGCTCATCAGGCCGCCCCGGAAGAGCAGCTCCTCGCACACGGCGGGAAGGAGCGCGTAAACCGCCAGCTGAAGCAGCGCTTCGCCGATCGAAACCGGCAGCGCAATATCCGCCGTCACATGGCCGCCCAGCGCCTCGATCAGACGCGCCCACAGTCCGCCCAGCGCCGCCGCAAACGGCACGGCGATCACCGCGGCCAGCACCGTCAGCGGCAGCGCGCGTCCCTCCGGCGCGATCAGCCGCGCAGCATGGCGCGTCGCGTTATCCCGGCGCATATAGAGCCATGCGGGCGTCGCGACCAGCACGATTTTGTAAAACAGCTCCGCTTCCAGCGCCAATCCCGTCGCAGAAATGCCCGGCCAGAGCCGCCCCAGCAGCCTGTGCAGCGCTTCAAACAGCGGCAGAACCGCCGTCTTTCCGATCGCCGCCAGCAGCAGCCACAGACACGCGGCGCGCAGAGACGGCCTGTAATAGGCCGCGTCGTCGGCAGAAAGCATATCCTCGCCCCCTCGTTAAAGCTCGTTTTCAATGCAAAACAGGCGCGCCTCTTCTCTCTTTTCATCGGAATAGAAGGAAAACCGCCGCGTCGAGTTTTCTACCCTGAGGACACATCGCGCAAATTCTTTCAAAACCTCGCGCCTGCGACCGCCGAAATTCCAATCCAAATCGAGCGTCCCAATGCGCTCATCCCGGAAAAAGAGCTTTCATGGATGAGCCATCCTTTCGGCAGGCGCTCCCAATTCTTTAGCCGCACGGCATGTAATCAGAATTTTCAGGCCGAAAGGACTCCAATCCCGCTTCAAGCGCCGCCTATCCGACATGGACTCGGCGTTTCAGCGGCTAAAATTGACGTTTTCAGACGGTTCCCACGCCTATTCCATGGAAAACAGCTCGCTGTGACCGTCGCGCCTGGCCACGCTGAGCGCCAGATCGCGTCCGGGCACCAGTCCGTTTTCCTCCAGCGCGCAGCTCACACTCGCGTATGCCAGCTCGGGAAAGTTGTTTTCGCCGCTCAGATGCCCCAGCACGATCGCCCGGACGCCCCGGCGCACCAGCTCGACCGCCGCCCTGCCCGCGTCGTCGTTGGAGAGATGGCCCTTGCGGCCGAGGATGCGCTTCTTCAGCTCATAGGGATAGCGCCCAGCCTCGAGCGTATTCACATCGTGGTTGGCTTCGAGCAGCAGAACGTCCGACGCGGCCACCTCGCTGAGCCACCCCTCGCGGATGCAGCCCAAATCGGTCGCGATGGCGGCCTTGCACGAGCCGGCGCAGATGGCGTAGCCCACCGGCTCGGCGGCGTCGTGCGGCGTGGCGAAGGGGCGGATGTTCAGATCGCCGACGGAAAAATCGCCGCCCGTCTCAAATTCAACGGCGTTCGACGCTTCAATCGCGCCCAGTTTTCCATTCATGGCCGCCCATGTCCCCGCATTGGCGTAGACTGGAATGTGATAGCGCCGCGACAGCACGCCCACGCCCGCTATGTGATCGCTGTGCTCGTGCGTCACCAGTATGGCGTTCAGCTCTTCGGGATTTACGCCGATTTTCTTCAGTTCCGCTGTGATTTTTGCGCCGGACAGCCCGGCGTCGATCAGTATTTTCGTCTTTTCCGTGCCCACGAAGATCGAGTTTCCGCTCGAGCTTGAAAACAGCGGGCAGAATTGCAGCTGCATCGATTCAATATCCTCAATTCAATCTCATGTATTTTTATTCAACGCCTGTCAGGTCGAACGGCGGGATATACTGCGGCGAGGCCGAATCCAGCTCCTGCACATAGCCGTCCTCCATGCCCAGCGCGAAGAGATGATCGACCACCTCGTCGTATTCCTCGCGCGTAATGGGGCGATTCAGCTCCGGCATGGCCTTGGCCAGCCCGCACGGAATGTACTGCGCCATCAGCGACACCCATGTTCCCTCGGGCAGATGATCATGGATCCAGCTGAGCACATCCTTCGACTGCTGAACGCGCCCGGGCAGGATCAAATGCCGGATGAGCAGACCGCGCGTCATCACGCCCTCGTCGTCGAACTGATTCTCCCCCACCTGGCGCAGCATTTCGAGGATCGCCCTTTCGGCATATACCGGATAGAGCGACGCGCGCGAATATTTGCTCGCGCCCTCGGGATCGACATACTTGAGATCGGGCAGATAGACCTGCACATGGCCCTCGAGTCGCCTGAGCGTGTCGATCGTCTCAAAGCCGCTGCTGTTCCACACGACGGGTACGCCGAGCGGCTCCTTCAGCGCCTCCAGGATGGAATTCACGAACTGCGTGCCGGTGACCAGATTGATGTTGTGCGCCTCGTCCTCGATCAGCCGGTCGAATATCGCGCGCAGCCCCTGCGGCGTAACGGCGCGCCCGAAGCAGCCGCGGCTGATCTGATCGTTCTGGCAGTAGACGCAGCGCAGCGTACAGCCGCTGAAGAACACCGCGCCCGAGCCGCGCGAGCCGCTGATGCACGGTTCCTCGTCAAAGTGAAGCGCCGCGCGGGCCAGCACGGGCGCTTCGCCCATCTTGCAAAAGCCGCGGCCCTCGCCCGCCGCTTCATCGCCGCGCTTCACGCCGCAGCCGCGCGGACACAATTTGCAGACAAACATGATCTTTCTTCGTCTCTTTTCCGCCCCGTTCAGAGGGCTTTCAAATTTCGATTCTAATCGATTTTTGGATCGCCGTTTGAGTATTTGGTCGTTCGCGCCGCGAAAATCGGCCCAGAATCGATTTTCGCGTTTTGGGGGGCTATTTTGGACACAAAATCTGCCGTTTAATCGCCGTTTGGCGCCGTCGGCCAAGTCAGCGCGGGCGTTTCTGCGGCCGATTGCGTCCTGAGCGTAATCAGATGTACCTGCGCCGTGCAGCCCAGCCGGAATGTGAACGTCGCGCCGCTCAGGCCGGTGCTGATGAGCGTTTTCGTGCTGTTCTCCATATGCCAGCCGCTCAGATAGCGTTCGTCGCTCGAGAGCGGATTGAACAGCTCGCGATCGCCCAGCCTGATCTGGCCGCCCAGCGTGTGGCCGGTCAGCGCCGCGTCCATCCACAGCCCGCCGCCCAGCGCAATCTGGCCATTGAGCTGCGGCAGCGCCTCGGGCGTGTGGCTGAGCACGATCACACAGTCGTCCGCCGCCAATCCCGCCGCGGGCGTGCGCGCGTCCTGAAGCCCCGTGCGCCAGTCGTCCACGCCGACAAGGGTCAGCGTCTGTCCATCCTTCACGACGCGCGCCGCCTTGTCGCGAAGCAGCGTCACGCCGCCCAGCGCCGCCGCGTCCTCGAGCGCCGTGCCCGCGCTGCGCTCCAGCAGATTGTCCATATCGCCCGCCACGGCGAACTTGCCCAGCGATGTGTCGAACTCTGAAAGCGACAGGAAGAACAGATCGCGCAGATCGATCATCGCCGCGTCATAGGCGGAATCGTCGCCAATATTCGCCGCCAGCCGAACGAGATCGTTGCCCGTGTAGTCGCCGCCCAGCAGCAGCAGATCGGGCTTCAGCTTTTCAAGGCGCCTGAACAGTGATTTCACCTTCGAGAGCGAATTGAATGTCGTCAGGTGAATATCGCTGATATAGACGATCCTCACGCCATCAAAGGCGGACGGGAGATCGCGCAGCGGCAGATCGGTGCATTCCAGCGTGACAAAGCCGCCCCATATCGTCATTGCGGCCAGCAGCAGCGCCGCCGCCGTCAGCAGCAGAGCGGCCAGCACGCGGCCAGCGCTTCTGCGGGCTGCCTTTTTGTCCTTCCGCTTTTTTCTTCCGGCCATGCGCGCCTCCCCTTTCTTTTGCGTTGTTTCACGTGAAACATTTTCATTGGCGCTCCATTTTTAAGAACGGTTGTTTCATGGTTTTCTTAAAAATGAAGAAATTTTGTAAAAAAAGCGTGGTTTACCGTAATTTGTCGGCTCTGAACCATTGCATACCGCCCGATAATCCATTATAATAGGAATAGCGTTTCTGTTCAACAGGAGAACTGTGAATTGAAGCGCAAAAATTGTTTGACAATGAAATATGCCGACAGGAGCGCTTCATGAAAAATGACGAATCGAAGGGGCTATCCTGGCCCTTATCCCTGTTGGTGACTTTGCTCATCTGCGTTTTGGCCTATACGGCGGCCAGTCTGCTGACGCGCGAAAAATCGCACATCCTCAGCGACACGACCGTGCTGCCCTGTACGTCCTCGCAGGCCGTGCAGGTGCTCGGCAAGGGCGTCGTCTACAGCGACGGCACGTCCCTGCGCGCGCTGAACGACCGCGGACGGCAGACCTGGAGCTACGTCGTGGGCGCGAACTGCGGCTTCAACGCCTGTGAAAGCGGCGTCGCGGCCTGGTCGGGCGATCTGCTGGCCGTGCTGAATCCGGAAAACGGCGCGGCGCTCTTCAGCGGCTCTCTGGGGCAGACCATACTCTCCGCCACCGTGGGCAGCAGCTATGCCGCCGCGCTGGTCGGCGAGGAAAGCAGCGCCACGCTGATCGTGCTGGAGCTGAGCGGCCGCGAAATCGACCGCATCGCCCTTGAGGACATCACCGTGCTGGATTACGGCTTCTTCAACAAGGGCGAAATGCTCTGGGTCATGTCGCTGGACACCAACGGCACCATACCGATGAGTCAGGTCACCACATACAAGCCCGGCCGGAAGCAGTCCGGCAAGATCACCGATTCGGAACAGATCATTTACGAGGTGATGTTCGAATCCCCCAGCGTTTACGCCGTAGGCACGACCTACATCCGCGTTTACGATTACACCGGCGTGGAGAACGTCGGCCAGCGGCGGCTGGTGTACGGCTGGTATCTCGTCGATTCCGACGCGTCGGCCGACGGCGCGCTGATGGCCTTCGTGCCCATGGCGGAGATCGGCACGACCGCCGAGATCAGCGACGTGCGGCTCGTCAAGGGCAACACCGACCGCACGATCCGCATGCCGTTCACCTGCTTCTCGATCCTGGCGCGCGGCAACGCCGTCTACGGCTTCTCCGATCAGTATGTCATGATCCACGCGCTGAACGCGGAGCAGGCCGAAACCTATCAGCTGCCCTTCCAGTGCGACGCGCTGATCGGCATCACGAGCAGCTCAAGCGCGGTGCTTGTTTCCGGCGACTCGGTCTATATGGTTCCCCTGCCGTGACATACGGGCCATCAATTCATTAAGGAGTGTAACACCATGAACATCGTTGACATTATCGCTCTCGTTATCCTGGCCTTCAGCCTGTTTTCGGGTATGTACAAGGGCTTTATCACATCGACGCTCGCCCTGCTGGGCTTCTGCGGCGCATGGATTGCCTCTCTGGCCTCCTATCAGTATCTCGTCGCCGCCGTCACCGCCAACGAGGGTCTCATGAAGGTCTTTTCCGGCCTGACCAGCGCCGTCGATCTGTTCAAGACCACCACGCTGGCCAATCTACAGGTGGCCGCCGCCACCACCGCGGACATCGATCAGGCCGTCGGCGAGATCGGCATCCCCGTCATCAACGAGCTGTTCCGTAAGAACGTCGTCGGCAAGGTATTCGCCAACAGCGGCCTGAGCACCATGAGCGAATATCTCTCCCAGACGCTGCTCGAGACGGTGCTCAACGTCGCCTCGTTCGTGCTGATGTTCATCGTGATTTACGCTGCGATTCTGCTGATCGTCAATATGCTCAACAATGTGTTCCGTTTCCCGGCGCTGCGCCATCTGGACTGGCTGCTGGGCGGACTGTTCGGTCTGGTGCGCGGCGCGGTCATCGTCATGCTGATCTTCGCCGTCATCCCCACCGTTTCCTCCGCGCTGGAGAGCATGAACATTTCGCTCCTGAGCGATCTGGTCAACGCCTCGACGTTCGGAAAGTTCTTCGAAAGCAGCAATCTTGTGGCCAACACATTGCAAACGATTCTCCCCTGAGCGCTTCCTTCGAGCGGCTCGCCGGCTTCAACCGGCGGGTCGCTTTTCTTTTTTCCACAGGCATTTTGGCGGGCGCGCGCAAGGCCGTCACACGGCGCCGCAAACGGAAAATGAAAGCGCGCTCAGACGGATCGTTCGCCGTCCGGAGAAAAGCCGGCGAAAGCCTGGGCAGAGGCGGATCGCGGCGAGCCGCTAAAATGTCTTTGGCCGCGTCAAGGCCCGAATTTCGGCCCCGGAAGCGTCGATCCGGAAAGCCTTCGGAGCGTTTTTCAGTTCACGCGAAAAGCGCGCCCGCCGCATCATCATGCGGCAGGCGCGTTCAGTGATATGGCTTCAGTCGTCTCTTCGGTCAAGCGTGACGCGCAGCTCGTCGCTCTCATAGCGCCGCACGACCGTCAGCGTGTCTGCGTCCGGCGCGATCAGCTCGAGCGAGCCGTTCTGCGCCGCACGGCTTTTAAGCCGCGCGTGATTGACGCGCTTTATTTCCTCCATCAGCGCGCGATCCTCATGCCCCCAGGGATACGTTCCCCGGCAGAAGGGATCGTCGCCGCCCTGCGCGCCGGCCTCGTCGCCGTAATACAGGCAGGGCATCCCCGGCATGGCGCACAAAAATCGCCACGCCTTTATGAAGCGCCGCTTTCCGCGCTCGTATTCCGCGTCGCTCAGCGGCGTAAACGCGCGCTGCTCGCGAGGCCTGTTCTCCGGCTCCGCGCCGCTCAGGCGGTTGATGACACGCGCCTTGTCGTGGCTGCCCAGCAGGTTCATCAGCGCGGCGGCAAACGGCGCAGGGTAGTTCTCATAGAGCGCGTCCAGGCGCCGCTTGAGCGCATACGCGTCGATTTCGCCCAGCAGAAAGCCGATCAGCCCTTCGCGCAGCGGATAGTTCATCACACTGTCCAGCGTATCGCCCAGGCAGTAGCAGCGCAGCTGACCATAGGCCACCTTGTTGGAGGCGTCCTCCCAGACCTCGCCCAGCACCGCCGCATCGGGATCGACCGATTTGACGCTCTTCCTCAGCGTCCGCAGAAACGGCACGGGCAGCTCGTCGGCCACATCCAGCCGCCAGCCGGACGCGCCGCGCCGCAGCCAGCGCTTCACGATGGCGTTTTCACCGGTCAGGATATAGCGGCGATAGCTCTCGTCGCTCTTGTTGACGGTGGGCAGCGTTTCAAAGCCCCACCAGCAGTCGTATTCGTCCGGCCAGCGCTTAAAGCGATACCAGGACGCGTAGGGTGACTCCAGCGACTGATACGCCCCCAGCGAATCATAGCGCCCCAGGCGGTTGAAATAGCGGCTGTCGCTGCCCGTGTGGGAAAATACGCCGTCCAGCAGGATGCGGATGCCCAGGGCGCGCGCCCGGCCGCACAGCGCCTCAAAATCCTCCCGCGTGCCGAAGGACGGATCGATCGTCTCGTAATCGCCGGTGTCGTATTTGTGATTGGAGCGGGCGCGAAAAATCGGATTGAAATAGATCGCCGTCACGCCCAGTTCCTTCAGATAGTCCAGCCTGTCCATCACGCCGCGGAAATTGCCGCCAAAGAAATCGTCCGCGCGGTTATCGTGCGTGCTCGGGTCAACATGAATGGCGGGCGGCTCGTCCCACTTTTCATGCAGCCAGCCGGCTTCCGGGGCGTTTTTTCCGCGCGCGGCAAAGCGGTCGGGCATGATCTGATAGAGCAGCCCCTCGCGCATCCAGCGCGGCGTGTCGAATTCCTCGTCGTACACGGTCAGCTGGAAGGACGGCGGCTCATGATCGTACAGCCGTCCCTCGCCGCCCAGACGGTCGTCCGCGTTGCCGTACAGCCGCGTTTCGCCGTCAAAATCGACGATAAAATAATACCAGAGAAGGCCGCTCTGCTCCGGCAGAGTCAGCCTGATTTCAAAAAGACCGGCTCCCCGAGGGGAGGCGGTCATCGGCCGGCGGATCTCGCCGTCGTCCCACCACAGGCGCAGCGTCACGGCGCGGGCGTCATCCGCCCGGCAGCGCAGGATAACGTCGCTGCCGGTGGGACGCGCGCCGGAGGGCGTGCGATACAAGGGATCGCGTGAATCGTGCCGGACCATCAGTCGAGAACCAGCGGCTTCAGATGCCAGATCTTGTCGTTATACTCGGTGATCGTGCGGTCGCTCGAGAATATGCCGGATTTGGCCGTGTTGATGACGGCCTTCCTCAGCCACAGGCCATGGCGCTTGGAATAATCCTCGCCCAGGATTCCCTGCGTCTTGAGATAGCTGGGCATATCCTTCAGCACGAAATAGGGATCGGCCATGCCGCCGTTGTCGCCAAAGAGCAGCGCGTGATACAGTTCCTGGAACATATGCGGGTTGCCCGGCTCCAGCGTGCCGTCAATCAGCTGATTGAGCGCACGGCGAATCTCGGGATAGGTTTCATAGATCCGGCTGGAATGATAGGTCGAATACGACGCTTCCACCTCGTCGGCGCTCAGGCCGAAGATATAGATGTTGTCCGGGCCGACCTCGTTGTAGATTTCAACGTTCGCACCGTCCATCGTGCCGATCGTCACGGCGCCGTTCATCATGAACTTCATGTTGCCGGTGCCGCTGGCCTCCTTGCCGGCGGTGGAGAGCTGCTCGGACACGTCGGCGGCGGGCATGAGCACCTCGGCGGCGGACACACAGTAATTCTCCAGAAACACGATGCGGATCATCTGGCTGGCGCGGGGATGCGCGGCCACCAGCTTGCTCACCGTGTTGATCAGCTTGATGATCAGCTTGGCACGGTAGTATCCCGGCGAAGCCTTCGCGCCGAAAATGAACGTGCGCGGATGGACGGTATAGTTGGGATCGTCGACGATGCGGTTATAGAGCACCAGCACGGAGAGTATGTTCATCAGCTGGCGCTTATACTCGTGAAGGCGCTTGGCCTGCACGTCGAATATGGTGTCGGGATCCATCTTAACGCCCTGCATCCGCTCCATGCGGGCGCACAGGCGCTCCTTGTTGGCGCGCTTCACCTTGTCGAACCGCTCGACAAAGGCCGCGTCGTCGGCAAAGGGCATGAGCTTTTCGAGCTGCATCGGCTCCTTATGCCAGCCCTCGCCGATGGTTTCGTCCAGGAGCGCGGTCAATCCGGGATTGCCCTGCATGAGCCAGCGGCGGTGCGTAATGCCGTTGGTGATGCCGATAAAGCGGCTGGGATTCAGCTGGCAATAGTCCCTGAAGGTCTGCTTGCGCAGAATCTCGGCGTGAATCTGAGACACGCCGTTGACCATGCAGCACGTCGACACGCACAGATTGGCCATGTGTACCTGATTGTAGGCGAGGATCGCCATCTGGGCGATGCGGTTCCAATCCCCGGGGAAATGATTCCAGAGATCGGCGCACAGGCGGCGGTTCATCTCCTGCAGGATCATGTAGATGCGCGGAATGAGCATGCTCACCATGCGCTCCGGCCAGCGCTCGAGCGCCTCCTGCATGACAGTGTGATTGGTATAGGCGAAGCAGCGGCGGGTGATCGCCTCCGCTTCGTCCCAGCCGAGGCCCTTTTCATCAATCAGCACGCGCATCAGCTCGGGAATGGCCAGGCCGGGATGCGTATCGTTGACCTGGAACATCACCTTGTCGGGCAGCATATCCCAGCGGGGGCCGTAGGTCTTTTCAAAATCGCGCACGGCGAACTGCACGGACGCGGAGGACAGGAAATACTGCTGCTTGAGGCGCAGCTCCTTGCCCTTTTCATGGTTGTCCTCGGGATAGAGCACCTTCGAGATCGTCTCGACCAGTTCCTTGTCCTCGGAGGCCTCCACATACTGGCCGCGGTTGAACTCCTGCATATTGAGCGGGTTGATCGCGCGGGCCGACCAGGTGCGCAGCATATTGACCATATTGCTGTCATAGCCCAGCACGGGCATATCGTAGGGCACGGCCTGCACGGCGTTGTAATCGCACAGCTGATACTTCATGCGGCCGTCCTCGGAATATTCGCGGACATAGCCGTTAAAGCGCACCTCGACCGCCTGATCGAGCCGGCAGATCTCCCAGATATTGCCCCGCTCCAGCCAGTTGTCGGGCAGCTCCACCTGGAAGCCGTCGGAAATATGCTGGCGGAACAGGCCCAGCTCATAGCGGATGGTGCAGCCCATCGCCGGCAGCTTGAGCGCGGAGAGCGAATCGAGGAAGCACGCGGCCAGGCGGCCCAGACCGCCGTTGCCCAGGCCAGGCTCCGGCTCGCGCTCAAATATGCGCGTCTTGTCGATGCCCAGCTCGTCCAAAGCCTGCATATATTCCTTTTCATTGACCAGCGAAACCATGTTGTTGTGCATGGCGCGGCCCACCAGAAACTCCGCCGAGAGATAATAGAGCTTTTTCGCCTGCTGGCGCTTGCGTTCGCCGCGGGACAGAGCGCGCCGCTCCATCACTTCATCGCGGACGGTCATGGCCAGCGCCTGATATAGCTGATCGTCAGTCGCGTCGGACACGTCGCATCCGAACTGACGCTGCAATTTTGAGACAATGGCGTCTTTGATTTCATCCTTGGTCATACGAGATACGGGCATGGGTTTATCCTCCTTTTCTCTTATTTTAGCATAGCCGTTCAAAGCAAACAAGAAAGATTATTTTAACTTCAGATGTCCGTCCATGGGCGCCTTTTGCACTGAAAAGCGCCGTCTGTCCGAAAAACATTCGGCGTTTTGGCAAAACAGGCAGAGTTCTTCACACAAATATGCACTGAAACGGAATTTTCTCAGAGCTTTGCAAATTCCCGGTCTACATTGCAAAAGCGGATCGCCGCTCCCCCGCCGCCCTTCAGTATACGCCGTTTTGGAGATTTTTTTCCGTTCTCTCGTCCTTCCGAAAATCATATGCTTGAGCGACCGATGAAAGGAGGCCGTCTCATGAAGGACACCATCGAGGAGCGCGTGCTCGACGTCGCCGCGCACATACTCTCAACCGGCGCAACGGTACGCGCCTGCGCCCGGCGCTTCGGCGTCAGCAAGACGACGGTGCATAAGGATATGCGTGAACGTCTGCCCCGCCTGAACGCCGCGCTGGCCGACGCGGTGGGGCGCGTGCTGGCGTTCAACAAGGATGACCGCCACATCCGCGGCGGAGACGCCACGCGCCGCAAATACCTCATGCAGCGGCTCGCGCGCACGGAGAAAGATCAAACGCCTCACATTTGATAGATTCCGCTCCCCGCACACAAAAAAAGAAAGCGCTGCCCGCTCAGGCAGATTTTCGTCCTTCAAATTCAAAGCACGGAATCAACCGCAGACGGACGCACTTTTTGAAACGCTTTCCTGCCAAAATTTTCAAGAATGACCGCCCAGGGCTTGACAGGCGGCGGCGAGTATGTCATAATAATCAGTGTGCTGTCGGGGCAAGCGCAATCCGGCTTCCTGCCCACAGTCTTTTCCGTTCAACAGCGCGTATGCTTTGCGGAAACCGGCGTTTCCCCCACAGACAGACGCACAGATCGTCTCTCCGTAGCTCAGCAGGATAGAGCGTTCGCCTCCTAAGCGAAAGGCCGCGCGTTCGAATCGCGCCGGGGAGGGTAAATCCGCCGCAGATCGCACAATCAGCGATTTGCGGCGGATTTTTTGTATATGTTTCATGTGAAACATTTTGGCGGCTCGCCGGCGCAAAACTCCATGGACGCAGGGTCAACCGTCCCTTTCCTGTTTGAGCGCCGCTAAACCCGCACGGCACGCCCTCTCGCGGCTCACACGCATCCCAAAAGAGCGCAAAAACACGCTTTATTCCGTCGATTTCCGCATGATCGCGGTCATTTCGTCCAGCCTGCGCCGCATATCCGGCTCAAACGACAGGACAGACCGCTCGAGCGCGTCATAGAGCGCTTTGTCGCGCGCGTCGGTCAGGAAATCGCCGCACGGATACAGCGCCCTCAACATCGCAAGCGCTTCCGCCGGCAGCCGCGCGAGCAGATCGTCCAGCGCGCCGCCGTTCAGCGCGCCATCGTGCAGAAGTTCCGCGAGATCGCCCGCCGAGCGAACGCGCGCTTCGATCAGCGCCGCCCTTTCCGCGCCGCTCCCGCAGCGGGTAAACGCGTCCAGCAGCGCCGCGTAATCGCGATCGGCCATGCGCTCGCCCACGGGAAGCTCGACGCGCGGCGCGCACGAGGGATCATAGGGCGCAAGCAGCACCGCGTCCAGCGCATCCATCTCGATGGCGCGCACGAGCATGCGGGCGATTTTCGGCACGCTGTCCCTCATATAATCCGCCAGCCCTGCCGGACAATTCAAACGCGCGCAGAGCGCTTCCCGCGCCGCCGACAGCCGCCCTTCAACGCCCGCCGCGTCCAGCCCGCCAAGCAGCCGGCGCACCGCGGCTCGATCGGCGTCGAGCGCCTGAACCGGCCGGCCGGTCAGCGCACAGCACAGCGCGCTCGTCAGCACCGGCTCATAAATATTCATCAATATCTGCTGATAGTTCTCATCCAGTCCGCAGAGCAGCCGATGCACCGCACCCGCGTCAAAAAAGCGCAAAAATCGATTTTCGCAGGACAGCGCGTGCAGATAGCGCTCGATAAAGTCGATCCCCCGCCAGCCCTTCTCGATCAGGAAGGCCGGATAATCGGCGGTAATATGGATCTCCTGCGCGGAAAATTCCGGCCTGTACAGCCTGAAAAAGGCGTCCAGCCCGTCCACAATCGTCGATTTGTAAAACACATTGCGCGTGACGAACAGCGTCTCCTTCAGGCGCTCGTGAACCGCACGCGCCCGCCCCAGCCGGCGGCGTATGATCGTCAGGCCGCGATCGAATATCGCGTCCAGCGGCTCGCGGCGCAGCGTTTCCAGCGCGGCGTCGGCCCCCGGACAGCGCCGGAGAGACGCGCCCAGCACACAGGCGATGGAATCGGTCAGCTCGCGCGCCCTTTCAGCGCGCAGCGAGGTGCTCTCCCCGCGCGTCAGACGCTCCGCCTGCCGCACGAAAAGCGCCGCGCTCTCGCCCTGTATGCGGGCCATATCCGCGTCGCTCAGTAACCCCCGCGAAAGCGCCGCGCCAATCAGCGACGGCCAGTAATTTTTCGGATCGAGCGCCGCGTCGTCCAGCACCCGCGTTCTGCTAAGCTCCCCCATATAGTCTCCTCCCGTCCGCGCCCGCCGCCCACAAATTCCGCAAATACGTCTCATAAAGAAAATGAAAATCGCTTCGAGCGGCTTTTCAGGCACAGAGGCCATGCAAACTGAAGCCCAAATCGCCGTTTTTCATTCCAAAGCACGCTCCAGTTCGCCTTTCAGGAATCACTTTCAAGCGAATTCAGGAAGATTTGAGCGCCGCGCCTTCAAAAAAATTCCCCCGAGCTTGCGGCTTTCCCCTTTGAAGCGCCCTCTAGCCGCGCGCTTCCCTGACCCGCCGCAGCACCTCGTCCTCCATCAGTTCCGCCGCGCCGCGCGTTTCGTCAAAGGCCGTCCGCATGAGCGCGATCAGCCGATCGTCGCCGATCTCCGTCTCGTTTTTCAGCGCGTAAAACAGCTCGATCAGCGCGCAGAGCGTCTCGGCGTATTCCTCCCGCGCCATGTAGGGCGAATCGCAGAACGCGTCGATCAGCCGGTCGGGCGCGCCGCGGCCAAATTCAACGCGGCCCGCGCGTTCAAGCGATTCCCGATGCGTTTCACTGAGCATGAGCGCCTGCGCGCGCGTCAGCGTCAAGCCGTACTCGGCGGTCTTTTCGTTGTGCAGGAGCAGCGCGCCTGCCGTTTCACCGCCGGGAAACAGCGTCAGAGCGCCTTCATCGCGCGCCGTCATGACGGATTCACCATCAGCGACGCGGCGAGCTGATTAAATCCGTATTCCAGGAAAGCGCCTTCGTCCAACGCATGGCTCTTCTCGATATACGCGCCCTTGCTCTCACTCAGCGCCAGCAGCGCGCTCAGGCCGGCCTGGAGTACCATGACGCTCAGCGCGGGAATCACATCCGCGCGCACGACGCCCTCTCGCTGCCCCGCCTCGACCCAGCCGATCAGCAGCGCATTGATTTCCTCGCCCAGCGCCAGAATCCGACGAACGACCGGCGGCAGCTCGTCCGACTGAAGACGCGCGGCGCTCGCCGCATCCACCGCCCGCGCCGAGCAGGGAAAATCGCGCCGGTAACGCGTCATGGCGGCGCAAATCGCCCGATAGCGCACAAGAAAGCCGCCCTCCAGCGCAGCGGCCGCGCTCAGATCATCCCTGAGCGCGATCAGCCCGCGCTGGGCGGCGTGCAGGCGCAGGTCGTCCTTGTTCTGATAGTAGGCATAGATCGTGCGGCGGCTGTATCCGCACGCCTTGGAAATATCGTCGATCGTCGTCGCGTCAAATCCCTTCAGCGCAAACAGCGCTTCGGCAGCGCTGAGTATATGCTCTCGGTGCAGCGCCGCCGTCTCTTCTCTCCGGCTCATATGACTCCTCCGCTTTCAAAAGTATACTAATAGTATATTTCATTTTTCAGTGCCGCGCAAGCCCCTTTTTATGAAAAATGAGCGAACTCCGCTATCATAGCAGAGTCCGCTCACAGCGCATATTCATGCACGTGCATATACATAGGAAATCAGTTGAAATGCTCCTCATATTTGCGGCGTATGTCCTGAAGCACCGCCGGCGCGCTGAAGTCGTCGGGATAGATCAGATTGATGGAGCGCACCATCTGGCAATTCTCGATGGGCACGATGACCAGCTGCCCGCGCTTCAGTTCGTCCAGACAGACGTTGTGACTCAAGACGGAGATGCCCAGATCGGCCATGACGATTTCCTTGATGTTCGAAACGCTGTCCAGCTCCATGCTGACATGAAAATCGCGCGGCAGATAGCCGTTGCTGATGACATAGCTCTCGAACATACGCCGCGTCTCCGCGCCCTTGGGCCGCATCACCATGTTTTCCTGCTGGATTTCGTCCAGCCGCACGCTCATCCGGCGCGCGAAGGGATGCCGCGGCGAAACCACCAGCCCCAGATAGTCGGTGCCCAGCAGCATCGAGCTGAAGCCGTCGCGGCGGATCATGCCGTCCACAATGGCAAAATCAAGCTCGTAAAACGCGAGCATACTATCAATATTTTTTATGGAATCCCTTAAAATTTGTATCGAGATTTCTGAATGGTCGCTGCAATAGGCGGCCAGCACCTGCGGCACAACGATGTCGCTGGCCGTCGGCGTTATGCCCAGGCGCAGCGAGTGAATCTGCCGCTGGCAATCCTCGATGGCCTGGCGCACGCCGTTCGAGAGCGCCATAGCGCGGCGCGCATAATTAATCAGGATTTCGCCCGCCGCCGTAGGCTTCAGCGTGTGCTTGCCCTTGACGAATATATGTATGCCAAACTCCTCCTCAAGCAGCTTTATGTGATGACTGACCGCCGGCTGCGTCAGCGACAGCGCCTCGGCCGTCTTGGTGTAGGATCCCATTTCTGAGAGCGTCAAAAGCGTCCGTATCTTGACATCGACCATGTTCCCGCCTCCTCATATTATAAATTAAATTTATCATTCAATCTAAAAGTATGATTTGCTTTTCTCATTTAACGCTCGTATAATCATCGCATCCCCTGAGATTCCATGCGGCCGGCCGGAATGAAAAACTCGCTTTCATTTCGGGATGCCGCCGTTTATTTTTTCCATCGGAGGTCTTTGCCATGTCCACATTCTTCTCCTCGCTCAACGCCCAGTCGCTCGTACTCATGCGGCTCGCGCTCATGCTGCTGGCGGCTTTCGGGCTTTCGCGCGTCGCCAAGCTGCTCAAGCTGCCCAACGTCACCGGCTATATCATCTCGGGCATCCTCATCGGCCCCTATGTCACCGGCCTGATCCCGAAGGACATGGTGAACGGGATGTCCTTCCTGACCGACGCGGCGCTGGCGCTGATCGCCTTCGGCACCGGCAAATATTTCAAGTGGGAAACGATCAGGAGCAGCGGCTCGAAGATCATCATCCTCACGGTCATGGAGGCGCTGGTGGCCGCCGTGGCCGTCACGCTGGCCATGATCTTCATATTCCATCTGGACGTTCCCTTCTCGCTGCTGCTGGGCGCGATCGCCTCGGCCACGGCCCCCGCCTCGACGCTGATGACCATCCGCCAGTACAAGGCCAAGGGCGAATTTGTTGACACGGTGCTGCAGGTCGTCGCGCTGGACGACGCCGTATCGCTGCTGGCATTCAGCGTGTGCGCCACGCTGGCCGAGCTGCTGGGCAGCCAGAGCGGCTTCAGCGCCGCCGACGTCGTGCTGCCCATCGTCTATAACGTCGCCGCACTCGTGCTAGGCGCTCTGTGCGCGCTGCTGCTCAATCTGCTGATGCGCCGCGTCAAATCGGATTACAATCACCTTCTGCTGGTGGTGATCCTGCTGCTGGCGCTCTCCGGCCTGTGCGCCGCCTTCGACGTGTCGCCGCTTCTGTCCTGCATGGTATTCGGCACCGTGCATACCAACATCTCGAAAAAGCCGCTCTTCGATCAGGTTGACAGCTTCTCCCCGCCCATACTGACGCTGTTCTTCGTCGTTTCGGGGATGCGCCTGAACGTGAACGCGCTCACCAGTGCCGGCGTCATCGGCGTGGGCTATTTCCTCGTCCGCATCGCGGGCAAGTATCTGGGCGCGACGGCGGGCGCCGTCATGACCGGCCGCTCGAAGCCCATCCGCCGCTATCTTGGTCTGGCGCTGATTCCTCAGGCCGGCGTGGCCATCGGCCTGGCCGCTCTGGGCGAACGCATCCTCTCGGGCGATCTGGGCAGCCTGCTCTCGACGATCATACTGTCCTCGTCCGTGCTGTACGAGATGGTCGGCCCCGCCGCCGCCAAGCTGTCCATGCACCTGGCCGGCGCCATTCCCAGCGGCGCGAAGCCCGACCGCTCCGAGGACGAGGCCGCCGAGAACCGCGAATACAGCGTGCCCAGCGAGGCCTATTTCAGCGCGAAAAGGGCGACCGCCGCGCCGGCCTGCGCGCCTGAAATGCCGCTGCCCGGCGTGACGCGCAACGACGACGAGCCCGAGCTGCTCGACCCCGAAGGACTCGGTGTCAACCGGCTCTTCTCCTCCCGCCGCCGTCTGGATACCGACGCGGATCCGGATGAAAACGCCGCGCGTTTTTCCGGCTGATCTTCAAAGCGCGTCTGAAGAAGAAAGGCCGTAAATCCCTGTGGATGGCGCTCGAATTTCCCGGCCCCTTCAGGCTTCGGCCTCGTTTCAGGGATGATCGCCGCAGGCCTGCCGGCTCCCAATAAACCGCAGACGCAGGATATCCGCAATATCCTGCGTCTTTTCTATTTTTTCACGCGTCCGTCTCGACAAGCGGCGTTCAACGCCGTCCTCTTGCGAAAGCCGCCGGACAGCCGCTTACGCCCCCGGTTCATGCGAACCCCGCCCAGCGCCGCCAGGCGATCACACCGGGAAAAGCAGAAACCGCGCCCGCAAGCGCCGTCAAGCAGCCTGCGCCGTCTCTTCAAACAACCCCCTGCGCCACGTGCCGCGCACATAGCGAATCGCCAGCAGAATACCGCGCGTCACATTGTCGGCCACCATGCACACCCACACGGCATTCAGCCCGAGATGAAGCAGCTTGACGCAGATCGCCGTGGACACAATGCGCACGCCCCACATACCGACCAGCGCGATCACAAACGGCGCTTTCGTGTCGCCCACGCCGTTGAACACGCCCTCCAATATGATCGACATTCCGAATATCGGCTCGGACACCGCCACGATGCGCAGCACCGTCACGCCGCCCGCAATGACCGCCGGATCGTTGGTAAACAGGCCCATCATCTGCGCGGGAATGGCGAAGAGCACCACGCCCGCCACAGCCATGACGCCCGTGGCCATGAGCGTAATCAGCAGCGATATGCGCCTGAGCTTTTTCTCGTCGCCCTCGCCCAGCGACTGGCCGGCCAGAGTCGAGGCGGCGGCCTGCATCCCGTAGCCGGGGATATAGAACGCCTGCTCCGCCGTAATGGCCAGGGAGTGCGTCGCCAGCGCCACGGTGCCCAGCGAGGTCACCAGCGCAGAAAATACCACCTGCCCCATGCAGGAAGCCATGCGCTGCATCGCCACCGGCAGGCCGATGCGCAGGCAGGGCAGCATGGCCTCCCTGTCCGGACGCAGCGAGCAGCCCTTGGGCGACACCATGCGGCTTCTGCGCAGCGCAATGAACATCGCTATGCCGCCCGCCGTATAGGAGATGGCCGAAGCCACCGCCGCGCCCTCGACGCCCCAGCCCGCGCCGGGCATCGTGAACGCCATCCCAAATACCGACACGGCGCGCGTCGCGTAGATCAGCAGGAAATTGAGGATCACATTGAGCAGATTCATGCCCGCGCTGATCGCCATGGGCGTGCGCGTATCGCCGCTGGCCCGCAGCGCCGCGCCGAACAGAATCACCGCCGCGCGGAAGGGCATGGGCGCGCACACAATGGCGAAATACAGACTGCCGTCCCGCCGCAGCGATTCCTCCGCGCCCAGCCAGGCGGGCAGGAACGGACTGACGGCGAGCGTGATCGCGCCCAGCGCCGCGCCCACGACGGCCGCCATAATCACCGACTGCGCCGCGATGCGCCGGGCCAGATCGTAATTCTTCGCCCCGACGGCGCGCGCGATGCAGGCCACAACGCCCACGCCCAGCGCGAACATCGGCGAATTGACCAGCCAGGTCATGGTTGTGGTCAATCCGACGGCCGCCGACGCGTGCGCGCCAATGCGCCCCACCATGGCTGAATCGGCATACTGTACAATCGTAGCCAGCGCTTCCTCGACGATGGTCGGCCAGGCCAGCGCGCAGATCAGCGCCAGCAGCGCGCGGGTGCTCAGAGCTTGTGATTTCATGGCGGGCTTTTCCATTATATATCCTCCGCAAAAAACGCGCCCGCGCAGAAGCGAGCGGCACGTTCAATATCGTCCGTTATAGGACAATTATAGCACCGCCCGCACGCGTCTGTCAATCTCTGCCCCGCCACGCCATAAAGGCCGTTTTCCGCCGCGAACATGACCGTTTTTGTGCCGGTATGCAGCGGATTTTTCATCCCGAATCGCTTATACTGTTCACGTCCGGCCGCCTTATTTGCACTTCCCTGTTGCATTGCTCCCCGCTCTATGTTATACTTCCATTAGATATTTTACACGCCGGGAGGCACAATTATGGAAGCTGCATCTCAATATGCCGCCGAGGCCGAGCGCGTCCGCCAGAGGATCGACGCGCTGCGCCGGAGCGATACGCTCGTCTTTCCGATATTCACCGATCTGCACACGCGCTCGCTGGACGCGCCGGTCACGCTGGCCCTCTTCGACGCCATGGAAGCGCTGTCGAAGGCCGTGCGCGCCGACGCGGTGATCGCGCTGGGCGACAATCTCGCCATGCTGGGGCGCGAGGAGCACGCGTCCAACGAAACCATCCATGCGATCATTCGCGGGCTGTTTGAGCGCGTTTCGTCGCTCTGGCCGTGCCCGCTGCTGCCGGTCAACGGCAATCACGACGGAATCGGCACGGATTTCTTCAAGGCCGGTTTCTGGCAGGGCATATCGCGCGGCTTTGACCGCGGCGCGGCAAAGTATTCGGGGAACAGCGCCTACTACACCGTCGACTTCGATCAGGCGCGCGTGCGGATAATCGTGCTCTCGCTGCCCAGCGGCTCCGATCTGACCGCGGAAAATCCCTCGCCTACCTGGGCGTTCGGAGGCGATCAGCTCAAATGGCTGGCCGAGACGGCGCTCAGGACTGATTATCAGGCGCTGCTGGTCTGCCACGTCCCGCTCTACTACGCCTATGCCGACGAAAAGGACTGGACGATCGGCGTATGGACGGGCGATCACGCCGCCCAGTCCTATGTCAGCGCGCTGTGCGGCTGGATCGACGACCGCGACGAGGCCGAAGCGCTGCTTTCCGCCTTTAACGCGCACGCCGCCTGCCGTATCGACAGGCTGAACGTCTCCCTGCCCGCCTCGCCGGAAAGCGCGGGGCTGATCGCCTGCCTGAGCGGCCATATGCACGACGATTCCCTCTTCCGCGCAGACGAGACGATCGGCCATGAAACCAACCGCCTGCCCTGCGCGCAGATTCAGTCCGGCTCGACCAACGTCAGTCTAAACAGGCCGCTGCGCGATCAGGCCGCGCTCCCCATATCGATGGACGTCGCCGTGCTCACCCCCTCCGAGCGCCGACTGACCATGGTGCGCTACGGCGCGGGCGCGGATCGCACGATTCGCTGGTAGTTTCCTCTCCGCATACGGCGCGGTATAAATATGCAAAGGAGCTTTATCATTATGGATCATGTCGTTATCGATTTTGCCCAGAACCTCGGCGCGGTCAAGCCCATGCACGCCGTCAACAACGGCCCGGTGTACAAATTCGCCGCCGATCAGCGCATCACCAACCTGCCCGCCTATAAGGAAGCCGGCATCCCCTACGCCCGCACGCACGACGCGTCGTTCTATGCCACCTACGGCGGCGAGCATACCGTCGACGTCATCGCCATCTTCCCGAATTTCGACGCCGATCCCGACGATCCCGCGTCCTACGATTTCCGCCTGACCGACGAGTATATGCGCGTCATCGAGCTGGCCGGCACGAAGCCCTTCTTCCGCCTGGGCAACAAGATCGAGCACTGGCCGAAGAAATACGGCACGCTCCCGCCCAAGGACTTCCACAAGTGGGCGGTCATCTGCGAGCACATCATCCGCCACTACACCGAGGGCTGGGCGGACGGCTTCCACATGGATATGCCCTACTGGGAGATCTGGAACGAGCCGGATCTGGATCGCGACGATTCCGACCACAAGCGCTGCTGGGGCGGCACGGCCGAGCAGTTCTATGAGTTCTTCAACATCGCCGCGACGCACCTGAAAAAGTGCTTCCCCCACCTCAAGATCGGCGGCCCGGCCTGCTGCGGCCTGAATGAAAAGTGGATCAACGGCCTGCTTGAAAAGCTCACCGCGCCGATCGACTTCTTCTCCTGGCACGTCTACGCCAAGGAGCCGGAAACCATCGCGCAGATGACGCTTCAGGCGCGCCGCATACTGGACGATCACGGTATGCAGAATGTCGAGAGCATCCTCAACGAGTGGAACTATGTGCGCGGCTGGGAAAACGACGACTGGGTCTATTCGCTCAAGGCGGAAAAATCGCTCAAGGGCGCATCCTTCATCGCCGCAACCATGGAGACCTGCCAGTATCTGCCGCTGGATATGCTCATGTACTATGACGCGCGTCCCTGCGCCATGAACGGCATGTTCGCCACCGATTACGTCTGCGATCTGCTCAAGGGCTATTATCCCTTCCGGATGTTCAACGAGCTGTACAAGCTCGACCACGCCGTCAAGGCCGAAAGCGACGAAGCCCGCGTGTACGCCTGCGCCGCCGCGTCCGAGGACAAATCCGCCGCGATGATCACCTATTACACCGACGACGACAGCGCCGAGGCCGAAAGGGAAGTCAAGCTCACCTTCAAAAACGCCGCCGGACAAAACGGCCTGCGCCTGACCTTCCGCCTGCTCGACGAAACGCACAACGACGAAATCGTCAAGGAAGAGCTGGTCTCCGCCGACGAATTCAGCGTTTATGTCAAGCTGCCGCGGCTGGGCACCTATCTCGTGGAGTCCGCGCCGCTGTAAGCCAAAATACCTGTGAATAACGAAAGCCGCCGTCCTGTCCGACATGAAAAATCGGATGGAACGG
>SFOF01000102.1 GCA_004552515.1 Clostridiales bacterium | reverse complement strand
AAAATACACGATATTGGCGCTGCTGTTGCCCTTGGCGGCGGTGGTGTAGGCGGTAAAGCCGCGGTGAAAGACGGTGGCGTAGTAGGCCAGAGTCTGGAACATGAAACGGTCAACTCCTTTTCTTGACTTAGTCAAGTATATCACATAACTTGACTAAGTCAAGTGTAATTCGAAAATTTTTGGAGCCGCAGCCAGCGGCTCCAAAAAATCACAGCTTCTTATCTTCCTGGATCAGCAGCTTCAGGGCCTCGATCCCCACCTGGATGGCGGCGGAGGTATCGTGGGACTCCTTCTGGTCCAGCCCAGCCTTCTCCCGCTCCTGGTTCCAGATCACATGGAATACCGAGCCGCACCGCACCCCTCGCGCGGCAGCCACGGCAAACAGGGCGGCCGACTCCATCTCGCTGGCCAGCACCCCAAGGCGCTTCCAGGCCTCCCACTTCTGCTCCAGTTCGTAACTGACCGGCATACGGGCAGGAGAGTGCTGTCCATAAAAGGAGTCCTTACACTGGACCACGCCCGCGTGCCAGGGTTTTTGCAGGTTTTGGGCCGCCTTTACCAGGGCCTGGCTCACGGTAAAGTCAGGAACGGCGGGCCACTCCATAGGGGCATACTCCCGGCTGGTACCCTCCATGCGCACCGCACCGGTGGCCACCACCACGTCATCGCTCTGGACCTCCAGCTTGATGCCGCCGCAGGTACCCACCCGTACAAAGGTGTGGCAGCCCAGGTTGCACAGCTCCTCCATGGCGATGGCGGCGGAGGGTCCGCCGATACCGGTGGACACCACGCTCACCTTCTCCCCCAGGAGGGTTCCGGTGTAGGTGGTGTACTCCCGGTTGGTCTGAACATGGACTGGGTCATCAAAGTGCCGGGCAATGGCTTCACACCGCCCCGGGTCGCCGGGGAGGATGCAGTATTTGCCCACCTGTCCGGGGGCGCACTGGATGTGAAATTGAAGTTCACGGCTTTGTTCATCCATAGAAAAACCTCCTGTGGCGTTTTTGTCCATTATACCCTCTGTTTTCCTGCTATACAAGTTACTTTCCTCTTGACAGCACCTGATATTGGTGATATATTTTCTGCGTAAAATTGGCACAGACGGAGACCAAGCCGCCCATGCCCCGCCCAGAGAGGAACACAGCTTGCTGAAAGTGTTCTGCGCAGGCCGGCGGCCGCAACCACTCCTGAGCCGCCCGGGAAACAACCGGGACGGGTCCTCCCGTTACAGAGGTCACAAGCGGTTAGATGTCACGCTGCGTCCCTTCCGCAACAGCCAACTGCTCCACACTTCGCCGAACATGCCGCCGGGCTGCGCCCGTCCTGTTTTTCGGTCTGCGTGTGTCGCTGTTGTCCTGCTCCCAGGGACTCCGCGCTTCTAACAAGCAGGGTGGAACCGTGGAGCTTTTTTCGCTTCACCCCTGACACAACGCAGGGGTGAGGCGTTTTTTATGTCCTCCGCCCCCGAAAACCAATTAAATTTGCAAGGAGGAACACACCATGTCTGAAGAAGTCAAGAACGAATTTACCTTTGAAAATCCCGAGTACCGCAAGACCTATTGGCACACCTGCTCCCACGTGCTGGCTCAGGCCATGAAGCGGCTGCACCCCGAGGTGAAGCTGGCCATCGGCCCCAGCATTGAGAACGGGTTCTACTATGACTTTGACACCCCCCGCCCCTTCACCCCCGAGGATCTGGCCGCCCTGGAGGCTGAGATGCGCAAGATCTGTAAGGAGAAGCTGAAGCTGGAGCGCTTTGAGCTGCCCCGTGAGGAGGCCATCAAGTTCATGGAGGAGAAGGAGGAGCCCTACAAGGTGGAGCTCATCCAGGACCTGCCTGAGGACGCCCACATCTCCTTCTACAAGCAGGGCGACTTCACCGACCTGTGCGCCGGTCCCCACCTGGACTCCACCGGTCGCATCAAGGGCAACGCCATCAAGCTCACCAGCGCCACCAGCGCCTACTGGCGCGGCGACTCCAACCGCAAGATGCTCCAGCGCATCTACGGCGTGGCCTTCCCCAAGAAGGACGAGCTGGACGAGTACCTGGCCAAGCAGGCCGAGGCTCTGAAGCGTGACCACAACAAGCTGGGCCGTGAGCTGGAGTACTTCACCACCGTGGACGTGATCGGTCAGGGCCTGCCCGTGCTGCTGCCCAAGGGCGCCCGTGTGGTCCAGCTGCTCCAGCGCTGGATCGAGGACACCGAGTAGAAGCGGGGCTACCTGCTGACCAAGACCCCCCTGATGGCCAAGCGGGACCTGTACAAGATCTCCGGCCACTGGGATCACTACCTGGACGGCATGTTCGTGCTGGGCGACCCGCACGACGAGACCAAGGAATGCTTCGCCCTGCGCCCGATGACCTGCCCCTTCCAGTATCAGGTCTATCTCAACCGCGCTCGTTCCTACCGCGAGCTGCCCATGCGTCTGGGCGAGACCTCTACCCTGTTCCGCAATGAGGACTCCGGCGAGATGCACGGCCTGATCCGCGTGCGCCAGTTCACCATCTCCGAGGGTCACTACATCCTGCGCCCCGATCAGCTGGAGGCCGAGTTCAAGGGCTGCCTGGAGCTGGCCAAGTACTTCCTGGAGACCGTCGGCCTGCTGGAGGACTGCACCTTCCGCTTCTCGCAGTGGGATCCGGCCAACCCCAAGAACAAGTATGAAGGCACCGCCGAGCAGTGGAACGAGGCGCAGGCCGTCATGGCAAAGATCCTCGATCACCTGGGCGTGAAGTACACCGTCGGCATCGACGAGGCCGCGTTCTACGGCCCCAAGCTGGACATCCAGTACAAGAACGTGTTCGGCAAGGAGGATACGCTGGTCACCATCCAGATCGATATGCTGCTGGCCGAGCGCTTCGGCATGGAGTATGTGGACGCGGACGGCACGAAGAAGCGCCCCTACATCATCCACCGCACGTCGCTGGGCTGCTATGAGCGCACGCTGGCCTACCTGATCGAGAAGTACGCCGGCGCGCTGCCGCTGTGGCTCTCGCCTGAGCAGGTGCGCATCATGACCATCACCAACCGCGCCGACGACGCGGCGAACGAGCTGGCCGCCAAGCTGCGCAGGAAGGGCCTGCGCGTCGAAACCGACCTGCGCAACGAGAAGATCGGCTTCAAGATCCGTGAGGCGCAGATGCAGAAGATTCCGTATATGCTGGTGCTGGGCGACAAGGAGGTCGAGCAGAACGTCGTGGCCGTCCGCTCCCGCAAGGAGGGCGATCTGGGCACGATGAGCGCGGACGACATTCTCGCCAAGCTGGTCGAAGAAGTCGAGACCAAGGCGCGCTAAATTGGACACCATAACATCCGCGCGGCGGAGAGGAGCGATTCTCTCCGCCGCGCGTTGATTTTTGGCGGTCGATGTGTTTATTATCGCTGTTGACATTTGAAGGTCGGGCGTTTACAATAAGGCTGTGTAAAATCACAGGCGACGGGAGGATGACGTTTATGGAACTGTATACCGACGTGCTGGTCGTGGGCGGCGGGCCGAGCGGCGTTGCGGCGGCGATCAGCGCATCCCGCGAGGGCGCAGGGACGCTCATCGCCGAAAAGAGCGGACTCTTCGGCGGCATGAGCACCGGCGGGCTGCTCAACGTGTGGTGCGGCAGCGCCTCGAGCGACGTCTGGGAGACGGTGCGCGATCGCACGACCGAAAAACGGCAGCGGCGCAGCGTGTTCAGTCCGGAGGCGCTCAAGAGCCTGTATCCCGAGCTGCTCGAGGAGGCCGGCGTGGAAATGCTGCTGCACGCGCAGCTGATCGACGTGGAAAAGGACGGCGATTGGGTGAAAACGGCGGTGTTTTACGGGAAATCCGGCCGCATCCGCGTTCACGCCAAAGTGTTCGTCGATTCCACCGGGGACGGCGATCTGGCCTGCCTTTCGGGCGTGCCGTATGAGAAGGGGCGCGATCTGGACGGACTCATGCAGCCCATGTCGCTCGAATTCATGGTGGCCGGCGTGGATGACGCGCGCGCGGTCTATCCGACGTTCGGCACGCATCCCGATCTGGAAGAGAAGATGCAGCGCTATGTCGCCGAGGGCAAAATCCTCGCGCCGTGCGGCCATGTGATTCTGCTCGAGGGATTCGAGCCGGGCACGGCCTGCGTCAACAGCACCAACGTCATCCGCGTGGATGGCACCGACGAGCGCGATCTGACGCGCGCCGAACTGCTCACCCGCCGCCAGATTCCGCAGATCGTCCGCTTCCTCAATGAGTGCGTGCCCGGCTATGAGCGCGCCTATCTCGTGGCCAGCGCCTGTCATATCGGCGTGCGCGAGACGCGGCGCTTTAGCGGGCTGTATCGCCTGAGCGAGGACGACATACTCGCCCAGCGGATATTCGACGACTGGATTGTCTCGAATGCGCAATACGCCTTCGGCGTACATAATCTGACCGGCTGCGGCGGCGACATACATAAGCCCGATTATCACGGCGAGCGCTACACCATTCCGCAGCGCTGCTTTCTGACCCGCGAGGCGAAAAACGTGCTGCTCAACGGCCGAAACATCAGCGGAACGCATCTGGCGCACTCGAGCTACCGCGTGATGCCCATCTGCTTCGCCATGGGCGAGGGCACGGGCACAATGGCGGCGCTGGCGGCGAAGAACGACGCGTTGCCCGAAAATGTGGACGCGCGCGACATACAGTCGCGGCTGCTGGCGCACGGCGTCGCGCAGCCCTCTCCCAAAGAGATCGTGAAAGGATGATACAGTATGAAAGAACTCAGGGCGCTCATGATCGGCGCGCACAACGACGAATGCGAATACGGGCTGGGCGGGCTGACCGGACTGCTGGTCGACCGCGGCGTGAATGTGCGCTATGTCAACCCGGCGGCCAAGTGGCACGCGGCCGTCAGCGACGAGGAAAAGCGTGAGACCGAAGAGCAGGAACAGGAGGCGGCGCGTCTGCTCGGCGCGCAGAAGCATATGCTGGGCGACCGCGACCGGCACGTCTATCTCGAAAATGAAAACGCCGTGGTCGAGCTGGAGCTGGAAATTCACGACTTCAAGCCCGACATGGTGTTCATACAGTGGCCGCGCGATTTCCACATCGAGCACGTCGAGACGGCCAAGGCCTCGTTCAAGGCGATCTGCACCGCCGGCCCGCACGGCACACGCGTTTCCGAGGTCTATGCCTATCAGGCCGGCCCCAACCAGACGATTGACTTCCATCCCGACATTGCGATCGACGTGACGGAAGCCATGCCGCGCGTGAAGGACAGCCTGCTCGTGTTCAATCAGGTTCACGCCAACGGGCAGTGGCTGTGGAAGGAGAAGGAGGTCTCCGCGGCGTATCTGGGGCACATCAACGGCTTTCGCTATGCCGAGACGCTCAAGATCGTCAAATTCCCCGAGAAAAACAACGATTTCATACTCCGCACGCTGCTGGGCGACGCGTTCCGCTGGTGCGGCAACACGCAGTATCCCGCCTGCGGCTACGATTTCATCTGAAGATAAACCGTCATAGGGAGGACGAAGCGATGATCAATCCCAATAAACTGGCCTTCACCGGCGAGAAGGACGCGCTGATTTTCTTTGACGCGGCGGCGGGCGATGCCGTCGCGCTGCGCGTTTCCGCGCCGATAGAGGCGCGCTTTACCGACGATCACGGCCGCGAAATCGCGCGCGGACTGTCCTGCACGTTTGAAAAGGCGGGCGTATACCGCGCTCTGCTCGCGGGCGACGGCGGCGGGCGGCGCACGATTGAAATCGAGCACGGCGCGGGCACGCTGCCCTTTCTGATGCCCGGCACGGGCATTGTGTGGGATCACGGGCAGCTCTATCCCCTGCTGCTGGCCGCCGAGGGCGATCACACGGTCTATATGATGAACAATCCCGCGTTCGGGCGCGCCGTTTGCTGCGTCAAGGGCGCGCCCAGCGACGAGCGCGTGCGCCTGAGCGACAAAAACGGCGCGCTGGCGGCGGACTGGTATCCCAAGCTGGGGCGGCAGTGGTTCTGGGAGTCGGCGGAGGTGCGCTCGAAGGAGAGGTGGCTGAGGCTCGACCTGCAAACCGGCGGCCGCGATACGCGCGTGACGCTGACCCACTCGGGCGCGCTGCTGCTCTCGGCACCGGGCCGTCCGATGAAAACGGGCGTTTTGACGCTGGCGGCGGAGGACGAAACAGGCGAGCGCGTCGATGCGCGCTTTGAAATGTGGATCGGCGACGAGCGCGTGTACATGGAGGACGTGCTGCGCGATGAAGAAGCGCGCGCCGTGCTGCCCGTGGGCGCGTACCGGCTGCGCGTGACGCGGGGCGTGCGGTGCGAGCCGTTCGAGACGGAGGTCTGCGTGACGGACGGCGGCGAGACGGCGGTGCGCGCGCGGCTGCATGAGCGGCTCGTTCTACCGCGCGGCTGGGCGCTGGGCGAGCTGCACTGCCACTCCTCGTTCGAGGACGCGACGCTCTTTCCGACCGAGACAATGCGCGCCGCCCGGGCGAACGGCCTGAACTTCTGCTTTCAGACCGACAAGGACGTTGAAAAGCTGCTTGAATACGGCGTGAATATGTGCGATCTGCCCGGCGAATTTGTCGGAATCCCCGGCCAGGAGATCATGTGTCACGAGCTGCACATGAACGTGCTGGGCGTGGATCGGACGATTGACAATCCCGAGGCGGACGATCTCAACGCCGTCAATCACGACATTGAAGCGAAGATCGCGCGCTGGCTCAATGAAATCCATGCCATGCAGGCGCGCCGCGTTACGACGTTCATGCTCAATCACCCCTGGCACAGGCCGGAGACAATGCGGCGCGGGCAGCCCTACTTCCGCTCGTGGTGGGTGGCGGACGTGTTCCGGGAGTTCCACATCGTCGAGAATTTCGACTATGAGCGCTGGTTCGACCGGCTCAACCGCGGGCGTCGACTGTACGGCGCTTGGACGGGCGACGGCCACGACAGCGCGGCGATGTACCCCGGCCGCGAGGGCGTGTGCGTCTATGTGGGCGATGCGCTGAGCGAGGAGAGCGTCATACGCGCGGTGGATGCGGGGCGCTTTGTCAGCCTGCGCTATCCGGGCGTGTTCATCGACATGACGGCGGCGGGCGCGCGCGTGGGCGAGACGGCGAAAAGCGCGGAGACGGCCACAGTGACGCTGAGCGGCTGCGGCACGGTCGAGGCGCTCGAGCTGATTGCGGATGGAAAAATCGTCGAGACGCGCGGAGATTTCGCGCTGGAAACGGGGAAAATGCGCCGGGAGACGTTCGATATTCCCGAAAACGCGACGTGGATCGTCGCGCGCGTGCGGATGCAGGATACCGGCTGGGACGAGAAGCGCTACAGCTTCACGCCGCTCATGTGCGCGGGCTACGACGCGTTCACCGATCCGATCTTTCTGGCGACGGAAAATTGTTAAAAACCGTGTTTTCACTTGACAGCGCGGCGAAAAACGGCTATAATGTGTCAAGTAAAGCAGAAGTCACCGCTTCTCACCCGGCGGCACAGCCAGCCGTGGTTGCCAGAGATATGATCGCACAGAGCATATTCTATGTGTTTAATGAGAG
>SFOF01000101.1 GCA_004552515.1 Clostridiales bacterium | reverse complement strand
CATTCCGACGCAGGGCATCAGCGCGATTACCGAGCAGGACATGGCGGCGGCGGCGGCGTTCGGCGGCGCAGTGAAGCTGATTGCTCACGCCGAACTGAGCGAGGACGGCGCAAGCTGGAGCGGCTGGGTGCATCCGGCGTTTGTGCCGGCGGCGCATCCGCTGTACAATGTGAACGATGTGTTCAACGCGATCATCGTGCACGGCGACTATGTGGACGATGTGATGTTCTTCGGCCGCGGCGCGGGGCGTCGGGCAACGGCGAGCGCGGTTGTGGGCGATGTGATTGAGATTGCGCGCGCGATCGACGCGTTTGTGCCCGCCGCCGGGCGCGCGGTTGTGCCGGCGTTTAATCCGGTCAGCAGGGTGGCGCGCCGCAGGCTCCTGCGCGTGCCCGCCGAGGCCGAGCCGGTGATGGCGATGTTCGCCGCCGACTGGGTGCTGAAGCCCTGCGCCGGCGAGCTGGCCGTGATGACCGCGCCCCTGACCGACGAGGAATTTGACGCGCAGGCCGCTTCCCTCTCCGCGCGCGGCGTCATCTTCTCTCAGCCTCTGGTCGGCAGTGCCGACTGACACGCCGCTTCACGCATGCAGCCTGATTCTTCAGCGCTTGAGGGCGCTTCGAGTCTGGACGTTGGTGCGGGTTGAGATCATCGCTATACAGCCCGACTTGACCGGCCATAAGCTGGAGCCGGTCAAGTCTCTCCGTGTCCCCGGGCTTTGCGAGGCGCGGGATTCTGAATGAGGCGGCCGTCGTTGGAAGAAATGGAAAAAACGCTTGCAGAAGGAGTCTGTTACGCCTTGTCATGGGCAGAATGACAGCTATGAAGGGAAATTGCTCTGTAGTATGACGTTTCATGCGCGAAAGCGGCGGCGGGACGCGGACTTCTGGCTGAAGCAGTCGATTGAAAAACGGAGGAAAGCTATGACATACGAAACATCGTGCGGCGCTGTGGTGTTTACGCGGCGCGGCGGCGAGATATTCTATGTGATTATTCGCTCGATCGAGGGTTATTACGGTTTCCCGAAGGGACATATGGAGGGCGACGAAACGCCGGAGCAGACGGCTCTGCGCGAGATTCGCGAGGAGGTCGGCCTGACGCCGCGCCTGATCGACGGCTTCCGCACCGAAGAAGAGCATGCGCTGCCGAAAAAGCCGGGCGTGATGAAACGCGTGATTTATTTCGTCGCCGAATACGAAGATCAGCCGATCGTACCGCAGAAGGAAGAGCTGTTGAGCGCACAGCTTATGCCCTATGAGCAGGCGCGCGCGCTGTTTCAGTTCGAGAACACGAAGGAAATTCTTGATCAGGCGAAGGCGTTCATCGAGACGCTGTGAAGGGCGGCGCCGGTTGCCGCGCCATGAATGAAAAGTGAAAAACGGCCCCCGCTGAACCGAGATGAGACGGTTCGGCGGGGGCTTTATGTGCAATGCGATGCGGAGATCGCCGCGCGGAAGGTGGGGCGAGGATTTGTTCTGCCCGCTTTAAGACGGCGGCAGGGTGAAAAAAGCATATAAAGCCTTTGTTCAATAAACGCCGCAATCGGTTTGACAATGCCGCAAAGAGCCTTGCGGGGAGGGAAGGATACGACGTGATGGAGCGCGTTATAGCGAGTGCTGTCAGCATAATCGGGGAAGGGCTTTGCATCGCAATCGGCCCGACGATGCTGCGCAAAGTCCTGTGGGCGGCGATGTGTCGGGGCGCGCTTTTGCTGGGGGAGCTGCAATAAGCGCTGTTATTGACGAAGAAGATGAACGCCGCGCCGTCACTCTGGTCAATAATTGCCCGACAAAATATCATGGCGGGCGGCTGCCTTATATGCTGTCTCTCCAATAGAGGCTGTTGCCACAATCGGAGGAAACGCGCCGCGCCGTTACCTGGATAAACGAAAAGACCTGTCCGAGTCCAATCGGTGAAAGCCGCGCTGCGGCTGCTCGGGCAGGTCTGGCTATATTGCGATCATATCAACTTGCGGCAACGTCCAGACTCGAAGCGCCCCAAAGCAGTGCGGATGCAGGTTCAGTCTGCCGTGTGTGAAGCGGTGTGGAAGCCGCACTGCGGCCTAGATGGGGGTGCAGCGGAACGGCTCCTTGACGCGCTTGAGGAAGGTGCCGGCAAAATTGACGAAATCGCAGTCGTAAACGCGCGGGGCGGGACCGTCCGACCAGGTTTTGATGAGGATCGGGCCGGAAACGCCGCGCACACGGACGCGTTCGAGCGTAACGTCCTTCCAGAAGGCCAGATGCATGAAGGGAACCGCGCTGTCCTCCGCGAAGGCGACGTCCACATCCTTCATGACCAGCGTCAGCGGCTCGGCCTTACTGCCATAGGCCGCGAGCGGCAGGCGGACGTTCGTCGCGGCGACGTGATCGAATGTGACGCTCGTCAGCGGGCGATTGCGCTGCCAGGTTTCGTTGCCTGAGAAATTGTAGTGCAGGAAGCGGTCGCAATTCTCCGCTGTGCAGTTTTTAATGACGATGTTGCCCGGCGCATGACGGATGACGTGCGAAAAATCGGCGTAATAGGTGAGTATGCTCAGCATATTGTAGCGGTGATTGCCCGCGCCCTCGACCGCCTTGCCCGCCTGCTTTTCCTCCGGCGACAGACTGCCGCGGAAGAGATATTTCGCCGGGCCGAAGAAGCGGCAATCCTCAAACAGGGCGTTCGTGCCGCCGAAGCGCAGGCCGCTGCACGCCGTGTTGAGGACGCAGCGCAGCGCCGTGACGTTCACATTGTCGATGCCCGCAATGCAGTCGTCGCCGGTGTAGAACGCACAGTCCTCGATCAGCGCGTTGTCACAGCCGGTCATGTGGATGCCGTCGTGCCCGGCCAGCACCGTGACGTTCTTCATCACGATGTTTTCGCAGTCAAACAGAGCGTGCGCCCAGTTGCCTGTGTTGCGGATAACATAGCGGCTGAAGGTGAGGTTGCGGCAGCGCTGCGCGTTCACGCCGTGCGGGCCGCGGTAGTTCTCCTCGCCCTGCGCGTCGTAGGGATCGCAACCGTCGATGAACGCGCCCTCCTCGCCGATGATCGCTACGTCGTGCGCGTCGATCAGGCGAATGAGCGCGTTGTTCCAGCGGCTCAGGGCCTTCTTGATGAAAGTGTAGTCAAAATCCTGATCGCGCATCGAGGGCGGAATCCATGTCAGGCGATTTTCTTCGATCGGCTCGACTGGCTCCAGCTGGTCGCTTAGAAACGCCATGTAGTCCTCGGGATCGCGGCTGCCGAAGAGATGCGCGTCGGCCAACAGATGCAGCGTCATATTCGAGCGCAGCCGCAGCCCGCCCGTCCGATAATCGCCCGCGGGAATCGTTACCTCGCCGCCGCCCGCGAGAAAGCACGCGTCGATCGCCTTTTGAATCGCTTCCGTCTGCAAGCCCTGCGCGCCGGGGATCGCGCCGTAATCCAGTATGGAGAATGTGTTCATCGCTCATGCTCCTTTTTGCTTTTTTGAAAAGCTACTTTATGTTTGTATTATAGCTTAGGCGCGGGGGCGTGTCAAGAAGGAGTTTGAAGCGTTGCGCTGGCGCGCCTGCTGGGAGACATTGCAATGAGCACCGGCGCGGCAAACGGAGACAATCGCCGCGCCGCCGTCCGGGTACATGGAGAGACCCAGCCGAGTCCAATTTATGCTCGGCCGGGTCGGGCTGTACAGCGATGATTTCAATATGCACAATCGTCCAGACTCGAAGCGCCCCCAAGCGCTGAAGAGTCGGGTTGCACGCGCGTTAGCGGAGAGGAAGCCGCACTGCGGCTGGCCGGACGGGTCGGGCTGTATGGCGATGATTTCAGTATGCGCCAACGTCCAGACTCGAAGCGCTCCCAGGCGCTGAAGAGTCGGGGTGCCTGCGCGAAGCGGTGCGTCAGCGGTCACTGCCCGCAAGGAAGGATTCGATGAACTCGATTTGCTTCTGCACGGACTGCGCGCCGGTGCCGCCCTCGGAAATGCGCTTTTCGACGCAGGCTTCCAGGCTGATTTCAGGGTAGAGATCGCTGTCAAACAGATCGGAATGAGCCTTGTAGGCCTCCAGCGGCAGATCCTCCAGCGTGGTGTGCCTGGCGATGCACTCGGCGACGATCGTGCCGGTGATCTTGTAGGCGCTGCGGAAGGGCAGGCCCTTCTTGACCAGATAGTCGGCGCAGTCGGTGGCGTTGATGAAGCCGTTCGAGGCCGCGCGGCGCATATTGGCCGTGAGCACGGTCATGGTGTCGATCATCGGCGCAAAGACGGCAAGGCACTGCTTTACCGTGTCGATCGCGTCGAAAATCGCTTCCTTGTCCTCCTGCATATCCTTGTTGTAGGCCAGCGGCAGCCCTTTGAGCACGGTCAGCATCGCCATCAGGTCGCCGTAAACGCGGCCGGTCTTGCCGCGCGCCAGCTCCGCCATGTCGGGGTTCTTCTTCTGCGGCATGATGCTCGAGCCGGTCGAGAACGCGTCCGACAGCTCGACGAACTTGAACTCCCACGACGCCCAGAGGATGATCTCCTCCGAGAAGCGCGAGAGGTGCATCATCAAAACCGCGTAGGCCGAGAGCAGCTCGACGCAGAAATCGCGGTCGCTCACGCCGTCCAGACTGTTGAGCGTAATGCCGTCAAAGCCCAGCGCCTTCGCCACGGCCATGCGGTCAGTATCATAGGTCGTGCCCGCCAGCGCGCAGGAGCCGAGCGGCGAATAGTTCATCCGCCTGAGCGCGTCCTCCATGCGGGTTACGTCGCGCTGAAGCATCATCGCGTACGCCATGAGGTGATGGCCGAACGTGATCGGCTGCGCGCGCTGGAGATGCGTGTAGCCCGGCATGATCGCCGCCGCGTATTCCTTCGCACGGCGTACGATTGCCGCCATGAGTTCCTTTATCAGTGCGATGATCTCGTTCGTCTCGTCGCGCAGATAGAGCCGGATGTCCAGCGCCACCTGATCGTTGCGGCTGCGCGCCGTGTGCAGCTTTTTGCCCACGTCGCCGATGCGCTTCGTCAGCTCGGCCTCGACAAACATATGAATGTCCTCGCTGGCCTCGTCGAAGGGCAGCTTGCCGCTCGTCAGGTCGGAAAGGATGCCGTCCAGCGCGTCAATGATGACCGACGCGTCCTCCTGCGATATGATGCCCTGCGCGCCCAGCATCGCCGCGTGCGCCATGGAGCCGCGAATGTCCTGCGCGTACATCCGCTTGTCGAAGCGAATGGAGGAGTTGAAATCGTCCGCCGTTTTGTTCAGGCTTTCCTGAAAGCGGCCCGCCCACATTTTGTCCATGAGAATTGCTCCTTTCGCCGGCAGTGCGCGGCGGTGTATTTACAATTAGGAAGGTTCGCCGTCTGAACGCGGAATCCCTGCCGAAAGCGTGAAAAGGCTGCGCTTTTCGGGCGGTCGGCAGGATAGACGGAAGAAACCTGCCCGACTCTGATTTGCGGTCGGGCAGGTCGGGAAATTTGAGGATGTTTTTCCGAAACGCGTAGGCATACGCCTTTCAATTAGCAGATGCCTTCGATGAAAGTGTCTACGCCGCGCCGTCGCTCGGGTAGTACGGAGACTTGACCGGCTCTGATTTATGGCCGGTCAAGTCGTGTGACCGCACGAACGCTTCTAAAATATCGATCGTCCAGACTCGAGCCGCCCGCAAGCGGCGCGGAGTCGGGTTTCAGCTGCGCGTCGGCAAGTGGAACCGGCACGGCCGGCGAGCCGCCCTCAAGCGGAGCGGAGTCGGGTTTCAGCGCGCGGAGCGGAGTGTTATTTCTTCGCGGCCTTGGCCATCGTCATGGCGCGCACCTTCGTGGGCAGACCGAAGAGATTGATGAAGCCGTTCGCGTCGTACTGATTGTAGACGTGATCCTCGTCGAAGGTGGCGATTTCCGGATCGTAGAGGGAGAAGGGAGAAGTCGCGCCGGCGTTGATGATGTTGCCCTTGTAGAGCTTCAGCTTCACCGTGCCGGTGACGGTCTTCTGCGTCTCGGTGACGAACGCACTCAGCGCCTCGCGCAGCGGGCTGAACCACTGGCCGAAATACACCAGCTCGGCAAAGCGGTTGGCGACCAGCTCCTTGTAGTGCTGCGTGTCGCGATCCAGGCACAGCGTCTCCAGCACCTGATGCGCGCGATAGAGGATCGCTCCGCCGGGCGTCTCGTAAACGCCGCGGCTCTTCATGCCCACAAGGCGGTTCTCAAGCAGATCGACCAGACCCACGCCGTTCTCGCCGCCCAGCTTGTTCAGCTTTTCGATCAGCTCGACCGCGCCGACCTTTTCACCGTTCAGCGCGACCGGAATACCCTTTTCAAACGTCAGCGAAACATAAGTGGGCTTGTCGGGGGCCATTTCGGGGGAAACGCCCATCTCCAGGAAGCCGGGCTTGTCATACTGCGGCTCGTTCGCCGGATCCTCGAGGTCGAGGCCCTCGTGCGAGAGATGCCACAGGTTCTTGTCCTTCGAATAGTTCGTCTCGCGGTTGATCTTCAGCGGGATATTGTGCGCCTCGGCGTAGTCGATCTCCTCCTCGCGGGACTTGATGCTCCACTCACGCCACGGGGCGATGATCGCCATCTGCGGCGCAAACGCCTTGATCGCCAGCTCGAAACGCACCTGATCGTTGCCTTTGCCCGTGCAGCCGTGGCAGATCGCGTCCGCACCCTCGGCCAGCGCGATTTCAACAATCCGCTTGGCGATCACAGGCCGCGCAAACGACGTGCCCAGCAGATATTCGCCCTCGTACACCGCGCCCGCCTGCATCGTGGGGAAGATGTAGTCCTCGACGAATTCCTTCTTCAGATCCTCGATATACAGCTTGGAGGCGCCGGTCTTGATGGCCTTCTCCTCCAGGCCGTCCAGCTCGGTGCCCTGACCCACATCGCCCGACACGGCGATAACCTCGCAGTTGTTGTAATTCTCCTTCAGCCACGGGATGATGATCGAGGTATCCAGACCGCCGGAATAGGCCAGCACGACTTTTTTGATGTCTTTCTTATCCATGATTTATATCCTCCTGATGCATAATCGCTTGTCTTTATGTGCATTATTATGCACCTGATTGGCCGATTTGTCAAGTTGTATATATGTAAACCATTATGCGGCGGCGCACGGGAGCATACTGGAACGGTCGCAGACGTTTTATTTGCGAAAATGACTGATATATGTGGATATTTGCGAGACTTGAACGAGAGGACGCCCTGAAATACTGCTGTCAGAATGTGTTACGATATGCAAATAATATGTATATATTCGGCGCGAGCCGCAAAAAATCCCCATGGACGCGCCGGTATTGCGGCTTATCCATGGGGAGAGAAGAGCGCCTTACGCGTTCTTCATGAACGCCTCGTAGGCCTTCTTGGCCTCATAGAGATCGGCCTTGCTGATGATCTCGTAGGGCGCGTGCATCGAGAGCACGGCCACGCCGCTGTCGATCACGTCCATGCCGTAGAGCGCGCAGATATAGGCGATGGTGCCGCCGCCGCCCTGATCCACCTTGCCCAGCTCGGCGGTCTGATAGTGGACATTGTTCCGGTCAAAAAGATCCCGCAGACGGCCGATGTATTCGGCGTTGGCATCGTTGCTGCCGCCCTTGCCCCGGGAGCCGGTATATTTGTTGAA
>SFOF01000100.1 GCA_004552515.1 Clostridiales bacterium | reverse complement strand
TTGGGTTATCTTGCTTTGTTGGTTCACTTTGGGATTGGACGTTTCTTTATGGCGATCCCGACGGAGTACGACCGGAGTCCGTTTATACGAAAAGAAGCGCCGTATCGAGTGGCGCTTCTTTCGTTATGGCGTGCTTGTTCGTTATGATGCCGCGGGGAGTCCGTTGGGGGCTGCGCGCCCCCAAACCTGCGCCAAAGAGCCAATGTGGAAGCCGCACTGCGGCCTCTCTGGACTCTCCTCATTTGATTCACGGCGTGGGTGCCTTTTGCGCGGCGCGCATAGTGTGGATGCGTAGCGTCAGCGCGCGAAAGCCACCTCGCGCTTTTCTTTATCGGCGATGTAGGCGTTCTCCATCAGCTCGGTCAGCTGGCGGCCCTCCTGAAGGCCGAAGCGCACTTCCTTGCCGTAAAGGATGCTGTCGATCCACTGGCGGATGGGCGCGGGCAGGTCGGCGGGGAACTTGTCAATTTCCACCCAGCCGTCCTTGACATACTTCATCGAATCCTCAGTGCGGATGCGCAGGCTGGAATCCACAGCCATGATGACGCCCTTGGTGCCGTACACCTCGAGGATGGCCGGCGTCATCGGCGAAACCAGGCTGGTTTCGGAAATGGCGACCGCCTTGTTTTCGAATTCGATCGTGCAGACCGAGTTGTCCTCGACGGGATGCGGCGTGAGATTGTTGAACATCGACTGGATGCGGGTGGGCTTGCCCAGCAGCCAGCGCGCCAGATACATCGGGTGCGCGCCCAGATCCATCATCGCGCCGCCGCCGGTCGTCTCAGGATCATACCAGTAATCGGGCAGCCAGCCGGCCAGCGCGCCGTTGTGGCAGTTGCGCACGCGCATGACCGTGACGTCGCCCAGCGTGCCGTCCTCAATGCACTGCTTGATGAACAGATTGCGGCCGGAGCAGCGCTGCGGGAAGCTGATGGTGAAGATCACGCCGGCTTCCTCGACCGCCTTGATGACCTCATCGCAGTCGGCGACGTTCAGGCACATACATTTTTCAGTGAAGATGTGCTTGTGCGCCTTTGCGGCCTTGATCATGACCTCCTTGTGCATATTGGTGGGCGTGTCGATCAGCACCGCGTCCACATCGGGGCGGGCCAGCAGCGCGTCGTAATCCTCGACGAAGGGAACGCCCAGCTCCTCCGCCCAGGCGCGGCCGCGCTCAGGCTGCTCGTCCCAGACGCAGGTGATGCAGGCGTCGCCCTGCTGCTGGACAAACTTGGCGTAACCGGCGGCGTGAACGTGCCATTTGCTGATCATTGCAACTCGAAGCATAGTGTAGTTTCCTCCTCTATAAAAGTCGTACAGACCTGGGGTAATGAAGGGATAGGTGAGATCGTCCGGCAGCGCGTCGAACAGGCGCGTTTCGGCGATCTCGCTTTCGGGCAGCGGGCCGAGCGTCCTTATATCGGCCGCAAACACACGCCCGTAGGACAGGCCATTTTCGCGCTGCACGGAATAATCGCACAGCGGCGTGAGCGCATAATCGAGCGCGCCCGTTTCCTCGTAAAGCTCGCGTCCGGCGGCCTCAAGCGCCGTCTCATTCGGCTCAATGTGTCCGCCCGGCGTTTCCCATGTGGCGCGGGCCTTGTGCCGCACGAAGAGCCAGCGCCCGTCATAGCGCGCCAGATTGACCACAAAGGCGACGCGCTCGCAGCTGTTCAGCGGATGAACGCGCGTTATCATGCCTTTTCCTTTCGCTTCAGCGCCACGGCGGTGCGTTCGCTCAGCGCGCCGCGCAGAAGGCCGCTCTCGTCGATCGAGAATGGCGCGTCGATGCGTTCAAAGCCGCCGTATTCGCCGGAATCAGTGGAGAGCAGTATATCGTAATCGCCGCTTTCAAGGCCGCTTATGGGCAGGGAGAGCAGCGCGCGCTCGGGGCCGAAGTTGAACGCGAAGAGCAGGCCGCCGCGCGTGAAGACGATCAGCTTGCGCGCCTGATCAATCCACAGGCTGCGCGCCGCCGGATCGGACAGCACGCGGTATTTGCGCACGAGGGCGAGCATATCGCGGTCGAACTGGCCGAGCTGGCTGTATTTGAGATAGCCGTTTTCGGCCAGCGACCACTGCCTGCGCGCATAGCGGCCGCTCCAGCCGTTGCCCTCGCGCGGAAAGTCGATCCATTCGGGATGGCCGAACTCGTTGCCCATGAAGTTGAGATAGCCGTCGCAGGCCGCCAGCAGCGTGATCAGGCGGATCAGCTTGATCAGCGCGATGCCGCGATCCATGCTGGGCGAGTGATAGGCGCGATCCATGCCGGTGTACATCTCCGCGTCCAGGAGGCGGAACAAGAGCGTCTTGTCGCCCACGAGCGCCTGATCGTGTGATTCGGAATAGCCGATGGTCTTTTCGTGCGGGCGGCGGGTGGTCAGCTCATACCAGAGATGGAACATATCCCAGTCCTGCTCGCGCGAGTCCTTCGTGAGCCGGATCCACAGATCGGGCACGCCCATATTGAGCCGGTCGTTGAAGCCCACGCCGCCCCACGCGATGGGCAGGCACAGCCCCGGATAGCCGCTCATGTCCTCGGCGATGGCCACGGCGTGCGGATTGATCGCGTGGATCAGCTCTGTGGCCAGCGTGAGATAGGTCAGCGCATCGAAATCCACGCCGCCGCTGTAGTAGTCGGCATAGCTCGTAAAGCAGCGCCCCAGTCCGTGATCGCTGTAGATCATGCTGGTCACGCCGTCGAAGCGGAAGCCGTCGAAGTGATACTCGTCCATCCAGAACTTGACGTTCGAGAGCAGATAGTGGATCACGTCGTGCCGGCCATAGGCGAACAGACGGCTGCCCCAGGCGGGGTGATGGCCGCGGCAGTAGAGCGAACCGCTGCCGTCGAAATTGCAAATGCCCTCGCGCTGGTTGGCGGCGGAATGGGAATGAACCAGATCGAGCAGCACGCGCAGCCCCAGGCCGTGCGCCGTGTCGATCAGGTATTTGAGGTCGTCCGGCTCACCGTACCACGAGGACGCGGCGAACGGGTTGGTGACCTGATAGCCGAAGCTGGCGTAATAGGGGTGCTCCTGTATGGCCATGAGCTGGACGGCGTTGTAGCCGTCCCTCTTGATGCGCGGCAGCACGCTGTCGGCGAACTGGCGGTATGTGCCGATGCCGCCGTCCTCCTGCGCCATGCCGACGTGACATTCATAGATCAGCAGGGGGGAGGGCATGGAGCGCGCGCGCTTCTGGTCGTGCCACTCATAGGGCGGATTGGCCAGCACGCGGCCGTCGAACTGGCAGGTCTTGCGGTTCTGCACGGCGCTCGTGGCGTAGGCGGGGATGCGGTCGAATTTTTCGCCGGCGGGCGTCGTGATCTCGATGAGATAGCGCTCGCCGTGTTTGAGCGTGTCCTCGCCGGGGATGTGGATCTCCCATTCGCCGCTGTCAAGGCGCGTGAGCGGATGAGACGTGCGGTTCCAGCCGTTAAAATCGCCGAAGAGGTGGATCGCGGCGGCGGCCGGCGCGTGCTCGCGGAACACCCAGCCGCCCGCCTCGCGGTGCAGGCCGAAATAGAGATAACCGTTGGCGAAGGATGTGATCTCCTGATCGCCCAGAAGGGATTTGCGGACGGCGCGGTAGTGCTCGATGCGGGCCTGAATATCCTCGGCATAGGGCGCGAGCGCGGGATCGACGCTGATCATGCGCGGACGGTTAACATTTTTCCTCTTCATTTAACACAACCTGCCTTAAATATGGTTTCGCGTGCGGCGCGATTGAAGGTATAATGAATTGCGTCTGGAGGGATGAACATTGGCAAACGAGGGTAACGTTTTTGTTCGGTCGCTGCGCGGGATGCGTCATCTGCGCGCGCTGGTGACGGCGGCGATGCTGCTGGGCGTTCAGGTGCTGTTGGGGCTGGTCGCGGCTATTCCGCTGGGGCCGAGCATCCGCATATCGTTTGGCTATTTGGCGCTCAGCACGACGGGCGCGCTGCTGGGGCCGGCAGCCTCGATGATCAACGGTGCGCTGGCCGACATACTCGGCTCGATCATCCATCCCATCGGCCCGTACTTTCCGGGCTTTACGCTGACCGGCCTGGTGAGCGGCGCGATTTACGGCGCGATGCTCTATGACCGCGAGGTCAGCCTGAAGCGCGTGCTGCTCACAAAGCTGCTGATCGACGTGATCTGCAATCTGCTGCTCAACACGCTCTGGCTCAATCTGCTCTACGGCAAGGCGTTCTTCGTCATACTGCCCGCGCGCGCGCTCAAAAACCTGCTGCAATATCCCGTGGATGTGATACTGCTCTATCCGCTTTTGAAGCTGGCGCGGCGCGTATACGCTCCCCATCGCTGACACTTCTATTCTATCATATTCCGCGCCGTTCGTCAAAAGGAATTGACGGCGCGCTGCAAAAGAACACTGGCTCCGTTCGCATCGGCCCTTGCGCCGGCGGGACGGAGCCTGATTTTTCATGAGAAGAGTGGCACGCCGCTTGGAACTGTGGAGCAAAACAATCAAAAAAAGACGTGTTTTGTCTCGAATCGGGCAGCAGATGAGGCCGCCTGCATTATGGAAGGCGCCGTACAGGGCGTGTTAGGAAGGCATATTCCTGACATTTCCATGCTGAACTGATGTGATGCGCAGAACACCGCTTCGCCTTCAAAGCGCTCGAAACTCGCAGCGCGTGGCGCGGCATGATTGGGGTGCGTCCCTGCCATTTCCGTGTTGAAGAGCGCCGGCATGATGGCAATGCGCCGGAAAAGAGATACGAAAACGCCCCGCTCGAACCATTTCAGGCTCGGACGGGGCGTTCGTGCATTACATTAGTCCGCGGAAGGGGCGTTGCACACGGTGCAGCGCGCGTAGTTGTGGGAAAGCGCCCAGCTTAGCGTGGTCTTGGCGGCGTTCTTCATGCCGCTGCAATGCTGCTCGCTGTGGTACTTGCTGCCCTCGATCGTCACCCATACCTCGGTGGTGTCGGGATCGACCTTCGCGCCCGTGTTGCCGCCGGTGTTGTCGTCGCCGCTGTCGATCGGCGTGCCGCCCATGCAGGTGGGGCAGGGGGCGTGGCCGCTCAGTTCGGCCTGATCGACGGTCATCAGACGGGCGTTCTTCATGCCGGAACAGGTGGCGGTCTTGTGGTAGTAGTCGCCGCCGTCAACCGCGTAGACCGTGCCGATGCACTTGGGGCAGGGCGTCTTGCCGGCCTTCTTGGCCGCCGCTTCGCTGATCTTTGTCGCGCCCTTCATGCCGGAGCAGGTGGAGTTGCGGTGATAGTGATCGCCGTTTTCCGTGGCGTAGTAGGCCAGATCGGAATCGTCGTCGTCCTGACTGGGGGCGTCGGTCGGACTGGGCGTGCCGCCGATGCACTTGGGGCAGGCGGTCTGTCCGGCCTTTTCAGCGGCAAGTATGGTGACCAGCTTGGCGTTCTTCATGCCGCCGCAGGTTTTGTCCTTGTGGTAGTACTGGCCGCCCGCGGAGTAGACCGAGCCGACGCAGGTGGGGCAGGGGGTCTTGCCGGCCGCCTCAGCCGCGGCCTGCGTGATCTTGGTCGCGCCCTTCATGCCGGAGCAGGTGGCCTTGCTGTGATAGTGCTCGCCGCCCGCCGTGGCGTAGTAATAGCCGGTGCCGGTATCGTCGCCGGTATTGCCGCCGTTGTTATCGCCGGTGTTCGAGCCGCCGATGCACTTGGGGCAGGGGCTTTGGCCGCGGCTGCGGATCATGGCTAGCGTCACGATGTCGGCATTCTTCATGCCGGAGCAGGTCGCGTTGGCGTGATAGTAAGTGCCGGTGGGCGTGGAATAGTAGGTGCCCGACGTGCCGACGCACTTGGGGCAGGGCTTCTGGCCGCGCTCGGCGATCTGGGCGGCGGTCACCTTGGTGGCGTTCTTCATGCCGGAGCAGGTCGCGTTCTTGTGGAAGTAGGTGCCGTCGGTCGTGGAGTAATACTCGCCGTCGGTCACGGTGGTGGCGCCGCCGTTCGGATTGGCGGTCGGGGTCGTGACGGGCACGATGTCAGGCTCGGTGTCGGCGGTGCCGCCCGCGCACACGGGGCAGGCGGTCTGGCCACGCTTGAGGGCGGTGGCCAGCGAGACGCGCGTCGCGCCGGTCATGCCCTGGCAGTTTTTGTCGGTGTGATACCACTTGCCGTTCGTCGTGGCGTAGTAGTTGTCAACGCCGCTGTTGCCGCCCAGGCACCTGGGGCAGGGGGTCTTGCCCTTCTGCTCGGCTGCCGCGGCGGAGATCTTGTAAGCGCCGGTCATGCCCTGGCAGTGCTCGTCGGAATGATACCATGTACCCCTGTCGGTGCAGTAGAATACGTTCGAGGAATCGCTGCCGGTGGGGGCGCTGGTGGCCGCGGCCCCCGTGCCGTCGCCGCCGGTCGTGCCGATGCATTCGGGGCAGGGCGTCTTGCCGGCCTTCACCGCGTCGTCAATGGTGACCAGCTTGGCGCCGGTCATGCCCTGGCAGTTCGACTTGCTGTGATACCAGGTGCCGTTCGTGGTCATGTAGACCGAGCCGACGCAGGTGGGGCAGGCGGTCTGGCCGCGGCCAATGGCTTCGGCCTGAGTGACCACCTGGGCGTTCTTCATGCCGCCGCAGTTCGGGTTGGTGTGATAGTACGTGCCGGTCGGCGTGGCGTAATAGCTGCCGGCGGGCAGGGGCGTGGAGGTCGCCGCGGGCGTGTTGGTCGGCTGCTGATAGCACTTGGGACAGGCCGTCTGGTTGCGCGACAGCGCCACGCTCAGCGTCACGCGGCTCGCGCCGGTCATGTTGTCGCAGTCGGGGTTGGAATGGAAGTATTTGCCGCCCTGCACGGAATAGACGAACTGCGTCGCCGCGCCGGTCGTGCCGGAATCGGTGGTCGAGGGAGCGGCCGTGCCGTTGGCGTTGGGGGTCACGGAGGGCTGGACGCTTGCGCTGCCGGCGTTGGGCGTGGGGGAGGGCGATGCGGTGGGCGTCGCGGTGGCCGTCGCCGTGGCGGAAACGCTGGGCAGCGTGGAGGTATCGGGCCGCACGGTGTTGTCGCGCCCGCCGACGCGGGTGAACAGGAGCACCAGCAGCAGCACGAACCAGACGATGAACACCAGCGACAGCGCGGTGCGCGTGGTGAACTCATAGCGGTTGCGTCGCCAGAGCAGCCAGATGCCGAAGGGGGGCAGCAGGATCAGCATGGCCCACATGAACCACGCGGCGTTCAGCAGACCGCCCTTTTCATCGCCCTCGTCGTAATCCTCGTCCGAATAGCCGCGATTGTCGTCGTAGTCCTGCTCCTGATCGTCGTAATCCTGATAATTATCCTGATCGTCGGCGTACTGCTCCTCGTCGTCGTACGCCTCGCGCTCGTTTGCCTCCGGCTCGGGCTGAACCGGCTTGGGGCTGGCCCAGGGGAAGCGCATCCGACGAATTTCGCCGGTGGTCGTATCCTTGGTGGCGATGCCCTTGCCGGATACATTGATCAGCATTTTGCCGATTTTAAAGATTTTTCCGCTCGCCATGGCTTTATCTCCTTATTAATCGCACGCAGAGGTGCAGATTACGCGTCTGTATGGTCATATAGACTCGACCTTATATTACAGGATACAACAAAATACGCCGTTCGTCAACGACAATGTTCTTAAATTTGTTGTACTTCCAATGACAATTTCGCAAATTACAGCTCTCATCCGATTTTATAGACGATAATGAGGGCA